>JADGHK010000352.1 GCA_019686145.1 Bryobacteraceae bacterium
GGAGTAGAGCGGAAAGACGCCGAAGGCGCTCTTCGTGAGTTGCTGGGATCCGGAGACGAATGGCTGGTTGTTTGCGCCATCGCCACTGCCGCCGAGCTGAATCTGCACAGTCTGAAGAAGGATATCGAGGCCCTTTCGTCAGGCGCAGGGGCGGAGGTTTCCCGCGTCGCCCGCCGGGCGATGCTGCAGTTAGCGTGAGAGAGGACCTGAACGCTGATGTCCGAACTGAACATCATCGAGAAAGTGATTGCGCTGGAGGGCGTCGAGCTCTTCCGGGCGCTGAGCCCGGATCAACTGTCCCGCATCGCATCCATTGCGAAGGAGGTTCGCCTGGCGCCTGGAAAGGTGGTCTTCGAGCCGGGCAATGCGCTCGATTCCCTCTACGTGATCCTGGATGGGTCGGTGGAATTGATCCGCGGCGGTGAGGTGCTGCACGTTGCAGGGCAGAACGAGGTGCTTGGAGCGTGGGCTCTCTTTGACGAAGAACCAATGCCCTTCACCGCACGAACGATCGAGGACACGCGCCTCCTCAGCATCGGAAGAAACGATTTCTTCGATCTGCTTTCGGACAACATGGAGATTACCGCATCCATCTTCGCTACGATGGTGCGGCGGTTCCGTCAATTAGTGGAGGGGTAAGGCCTCTTCTTATAATGAAGAAAAGGATAGCTTCGTCATGAGCGATGATTGCCTTGGCCCCGCGACAGCGGCCGCGACGGAAACCGAGCAGTTGCGCATGGAGCTGGCCATTGCGAAGCGAAGGCTGGCTGAAGCCTATCAAATGGTTTCCCTGGGCAGGCTCGTTGCAGGCATCATCCATGAAATTAATACTCCGATTGGCTCTATCCTTTCGAACAATCAAGTTATCCTGCGTTCTCTCGAACAGTTGAAAACGGTATTGAGCGCCGGGGAACCGCCAAACGCCAAGGCATTCGAGATCCTGGAAACCATGGCCAGTCTCGCCGCAGTAGATAAGCTGGCCTGTGAAAGGATTTCGGGTGTCATCCGAAGCCTGAAGACCTTCGCCAGAGTCGACCAGTCAGACGTTCGAAAAGCAAATGTCCATGAGCTGTTGACCAACACGCTGAAGTTGACGAGCTGCGAATTCCGACGGCGGATCATTGTGGAAACCGACTTCGGCGATATCCCCGAAATCGAATGTTACCCGCAGTTGCTGAGCCAGGTCTTTCTGAACCTGCTCGTCAATGCCGGGCAGGCGATCGAAGGGGAAGGCCGGATCACGGTCCGCACGAGGAGCGATGGGGAGTTCATCGTCGTGTCGATTTCGGACACCGGACGAGGGATTCCTCAGGAGGACCGGCAGAAGATTTTTGCTCCTGGTTTCTCCACGAAGCCCGTGGGAGTGGGCACCGGACTCGGATTAGCCCTGTCGCGGGAGATCGTCGTCGATAACCACGGCGGCGAGATCAGTTTCGAAAGTGAAGTCGGGGCGGGCACAACGTTCCACGTACGCCTTCCAATCAAAGCTGACCGCTCAAAGCTGACAGCGGCCAAGCCGGCGCGTAGTTGAACAGAGATCGGAGGAAGTTTGGCAGACGCTACTTTTCAGCCCACGGTAATGGTGGTTGACGACGAAGAGATGGTGATCACCAGTATCCGGGCCTTTCTCCGTCTGGAGACGGAGTACCACATTCAAGGCTTTACGAATCCACTGGAGGCAGCGAAATACCTGGAGTCGAATCCGGTTGACGTGGTTGTCACAGACTACCTCATGCCGAAGATGAACGGCATTCAACTGCTGGCGAAAGCCAAAGAGCATCAGCCGGAAGCCGCTCGCGTGCTTCTGACGGGACACGCGGACAAGCAGAGCGCGATTCAGGCGATTAACGATATCGGACTGTACCAGTACCTGGAAAAGCCCTGGGACAACGCCCAGCTCCTCCTGGTCATTCAGGGCGCCATCGAGCGTACAACCCTGCTGCGCAATCTCCGTGATAAGATCTCCGAGCTGGATGCGGCGCACAGCAATTTGAAGGAGGTTCAGCGCCGCCTCATCCGGGCTTTTCTGTGACGGATCCCCGGGCAGCATGCACTTTGCCTTAACAGTGCCGTGCCCTCAAGTGCGATAATCGGACCTTATGAAGAACCTGACCGCGCTCTTGGCATTCGCCCTTTCCTGCGGAGCTGCGGACCTGCCTCTTGGCAAACCTCTCACGCTCAAATCTCCCATGACCGTGGCGAAGCTGATGGAACGTCCCGATGCCTTCGTGGGCGGGATTGTCCAGGTGAAAGGCAGGGTCACGGAAGTCTGCCAAAGGATGGGGTGCTGGATGAACCTCGTGGATCCGGGCGGTGAGAAGGCAGTACGTATCAAGGTAGCCGACGCCGAAATCGTCTTTCCGAAGGATTCCATTGGCAAGATGGCGGTCGCCGAAGGCAAGCTCGTGAAACTCGAACTGACCCGCGAGCAGGCTGTCACGCGAGCCAGGCACGAGGCCAAAGAGATGGGTCGCAGTTTCGATCCCAACACCATCAAGAAAGGCGTTATCATTTACCAGATCCAGGGTACGGGCGCGGTTTTGCTCGGGCAGTAAGATTGAGAGATAGCAAGGGTTTGATCGCATGATGAGAAGACGCTTCATCCTTCTCCTGGGCCTGCTGTGCGCCGCGCTGCTTTCTGCGGCTCCGCAGGGAACGGAAAAGACGAAGGGCAGCAAGCCGAAACTTCTGCTGGTGCTGGTGGTCGATCAGTTCCGCTACGACTACTTGAACCGTTTCGCCTCCGAATACACCGCCGGCCTCGCACGCCTCAAGAAGACGGGGGCCGTCTTCACCAACGCATATTTCGAACACTTCCCGACCGTCACGGCCATCGGACATTCCACAATTCTTTCCGGGGCGACGCCGTCCATTAGCGGGATCGTCGGCAATGAATGGTATGACCGCCGCACGAAGCAGCAGGTGACGAGCGTCTCCGACCCTTCCGTGACGACCCTCGGAGCGCCGGGACGGATGGGAGCGTCTCCCCACCGGCTCCTCGTAAGCACAGTGGCGGACGAACTCAAGATGGCCGGGCGGCCGAACAAGTCGATCGGGATCTCGATCAAGGACCGCAGCGCGATCCTGACCGTTGGAAGGCACGCCGACGCCGCTTACTGGTTCGACAGCGCCACAGGCAATTTTGTCAGCAGCACGTACTACTTCAATGACCTTCCCGGCTGGGTGATGGAGTTCAACCGGTCTCGTGTCGCCGACAAGTACCTGGGCGCCGACTGGAGCCCGCTTTCGAAAACGAAAGACTTCTGGCCGGCGAAACTGTTCGGCAAGCTCCCGACCGAGATTGACAAGAAGTATTACGACGCCGTCGTCAAGAGCCCCTTCGGGAACGAGCTTCTGGTCGAATTCGCCGAAAGAGCGATCGCGGCGGAGAAGCTTGGCTTGAACGGCGGCACCGATGTCCTGACGATCAGTTTTTCCTCAAATGACGCCGTCGGACACGACGTCGGCCCCGATGCTCCGGAAGTCCGCGACATGGCGATCCGCACCGACCGCACGATCGGTAAGCTCTTCGATTATTTGGATAACCGGGTAGGCATGGCAAACGTCCTGGTAGTATTGACAGCCGATCATGGCGTTGCCCCCCTCCCGGAGGCGATGGCGAAGCGCCACATGCCGGGGGGCCGGATCAAGGAGCAGGAAGTTTTGTCGGTTGTGGTGTCTGCCCTGAACGCCCGGTACGGAGAAGCTAAGTGGTTGATTGGCAAGTCCGGACCGGCTCCCTACCTGGATCATGACGTAATCCGCCAAAAGGGTCTCGACCTGGCGGAGGTTCAGAAGACGGCGGCCGACGCGATGCGAAGCTTGTCGTATATTTCTCGTGTATATACGCGAGAACAGTTGAAGGAAGGCAATGTAACGGACGACTTCGTCAGTCGTAAAGTCCGGAACGGCTTCCACTACGAGCGGGCCTCGGATCTTTTCGTCGTGGCTGCCCCGTACTGGCTGTTCCAGGGAAGTGGAACGTCTCACGG
>JADGHK010000353.1 GCA_019686145.1 Bryobacteraceae bacterium
GCGAGCGCCCTTTCCAGTCCGCGTACGCCTGCGCCTGCTCTTGTGTTACGTAAACGGGCCAGTCGAGCGGCAGTGGAATCTCGCTAAATAAGCACCGGAGCTTCCAGCCGTCTTTGCTTCGAATCCAGTAGTGCGGTGGCGGACCGCCTGCATAAACGAAATCCAGATACGCTCCGTTCGTGACTTTGCATTTGTCGATCCGAAACGGCGGGACTTGTACGATGTGTTCTTCGTACTCATTGTCCCAGCCAAAGCCTTCGTCCCGCCTTCGGCCCAAAACCGCTTCTCCTCCTGGGAGGTCGACCGTTGCCGGCTCGGGAATCGCTCCGGTCGTGGGGTGTTCAGGTTGGGGCGGCGGCACGAGCTTGCTCAGCGGCAGATTGTGCAGCAAATAGGTTAGCGTTTCGGCATGCATGAGCCGGTGCTCCACTGCCGCTTGCCGGAGCTCGCCGGGGCATTCCTCCCAGTGACGGTCAATCTGCTCTCTTATGCCTGCTACGTAATCGCATACGGCGGGCAAGGAGGGCCAATCGCCGGGGATGTCGTTGGGAAGGTCCCCTGGCGCCGGGTCGATGCCAAAGGCGAATAAACGGTCGAACTGCGGATGGAAGGGAGCAGCTCCGAGGCCCGTTGACAGCAGGTTCCAGTCGAATGCTTCGAGGTGCCCGACGTAAAAAATCAGGCGGTGGCGCTCCGGAATCGGCCGCTCGTAGAGACAATCGGGACGAACGAAGGCGAACAGTCTGTCGGTGATGGCGCGAGCAGTGTGGAGCGAGCCGATCGCCTTCAACGACGAGGGCGTAGGAGATTGCATGGACCGCTTCCCCCTTCTGAAATTACCGGCACGGCTGCGCCTGAGCCGGCGCGCCACCGCTCTACACTGTTGACGGGAGTAGAGATTCGATCATTTCGCCGGATGCCCGATCGGGAATTACTGGACGCTGAAGGCTTCCGCTACCGGTTTGCCAACCCAGCAGGCTGGAGCCTTGACGCCGAGCAGCCGCAGGATGGTGGGAGCCGTATCCACCGTATTGACGGGAGAAGCGATCCGATGACCTTTTCGGATGCCGGGACCATGGATCACCCACGGGATCTCGATTTCGGCCATCGTCGCTCCGCCGTGCTTCTTGCCGGTTCCGCCATGGTCGGCGGTCAGCAGCAGCACCGTCTGCTCCCACAGGCCGCTGTCTTTGAGCCCTTGAATGACAACGCCGGTTAACCGGTCAGCTTCTTCAACGGCAGCGACGTATTGCGGACTTCCATGCGCGTGCTCGTGTCCTGCGTGATCGACGTGGTCGAGATGGATGAAGGTCAGGGCAGGACGGCGCTCCTTCAGAAATGCGACGGCTCGTTCCACCGTCGCTGCCGGCCCCTTCGGGTTCTCCATCAGGTCAGCGACGCCGCGCTCCACCAGACGCCCAAATCCTTCCCAGTCGTGGAAAATGCCGATCACTTGATCCTTTCGCTGCTCCCGCAGTGCGCCAAACATGGTCGGGAAGATTCCGCCCAAGCCTTTGCAAACTGGAGCGATCTCGAACTTGTCGGGCATCCACTGATTGGAAGTCACGCCGTGCTGCTCCGGTCCTGCTCCCATGATCATCGACGCCCAGTTGGGGCTGCTCGAAGTGGGCATGACGCCCCGGGCGTGCATTGTGCAGGCTCCTGTCTTGCAGAGGAAGTCGATGTTGGGTGTTCGAGCCCGCTCGATCCCATCAGGGCTCATTCCATCGACACCGATGACGACGACGTGCTTGACTCCTGGCATCTGGGCCCAGGCGCAGGCAACGGCGAACAGCGTCAAAAGAAGCGGCTTGGACATAGCCTGTCAGCGAATTAAAGTAAAGGCCTTCTTCATGGCTGCCGCAGTAACGGCGACCGCTTCTTCGGGCGGAAGCTTCCGCAGAGCTTCGTTAAACGGCTCTGGACGAACCGGGCCGTCATAGCCGAGCTTGTTTAGCGCATTCAAGAAGGTGTCCAGGTTAATTACCCCTGTCGCCATCGGAAGTTCCCGCTTTGAATCGATCTGCTGATCCACCGCGACTCCCGCGGGAGCGTCGTTCAAATCCACCGACACGATGTCCTGGTTCCGCAGCGTCATCAGATCCGCTTCCGTTTCGCCCGCCGTATACCAGTGCCAGCTATCCAGGACGAAACCCACGTTCGGAAGGCCAATCTCCGCAATGAGATCTTTCATCTCTGCCATGCTATGGATAAAGGGGTAGCGGCGAGCCGTCCAGGACGTTTTCGGTCCTACATATTCCAGGCCGAGGCGCATTCCGTAATCCCCCAGAATCTTTGCACACTGTCTCAGCCTTTCACGGTGCTGCCGGAGATTTTGAAGGTAAGTCAGAGTATCATGGGCGGGCGATATCCAGGTGCTAACCCGTGTTACACCTGCACGCTGCAGACCTCGTAACAGCTTTGGCAGCGCTGCCATGGATTCCGCGAACTGTTGTTCGGAGCGGCGAAACTCTACGGGCAGTCCGGCGTTCCCAAACGTAAGATTCTTCGATTTCAACTCGCCCAGCAGCTCACTCATCTGGCTGTCGGAGAGCTCTGCAAGATACGAAGCGTTGGGCTCGACGGCTTCGAATCCGTGGCGGTACGCCAGGTCAATGGCCTCGCGCTGAGTTGCCTTCACGCCGATGCTGCCCGGCGTGAAATGAATTTTCATTAGTCGTCTTACGCGTGTTTGAGCGCGAACAAGTATCGGGGCAGCCAGAATTGAGAGAAAATTTCTACGCGGAAGGAAATGCATTCTGCCTCCTCGTAAATCTCGCACATTGTACAGCGCGCGAGAGGCTACGTGAAAAACTTGAATCGTAAGTTCCACCGGTACCAGAACGAAAGACAGCGCTTGTCTCCTGCAAGAACTTGACCAGATTAGGCTTTTCCCCTTAGGCTCAAGTAGTCGTGTCAGAACAACGGAAGAGTAAGAGATTCGAATTGAAGCTTCCTGTCGAGCTCGTACGATCGGGCTCCGAACGCATCTCCATCCAAGGCGAGACGATGAACGTTAGCTCAGGCGGCGTGCTTTTTACTTCCGAAATACAGCTTGAGGTCGGGTCTCCGATCGAATATCTCATCAGCCTGCCTTCCACGGGTGGTCAAGTCGGCGGAGTTCGACTGAGATGTATGGGCAAGGTGGTGCGAACGGATGAGGCGCACCATGCCTTGGCCGCCACCCTGGAACGCTACGAGTTCGTTCGTAACAGCAGCTGACCGCCCGCTTCGCCTCTTGTTTGCCAGAGTCAATTTAAGCTACTCTGGCAAAGAAAAGGCGAAATGACAAATCTCTCGCTGAGTTTTCCCCAACCTGAAGAAGGCACTCTTGGGCTCGCCAGGCCTGCGGGAGCGGGTGCGGCTTTGCTTCGGTTTCAGGAATGGATGGCCAGACCGGACTCGCCGGTCCGCGCCATCCGCCATCAGCCGGCGAAGGCGGGGGAGTTTGCAGAGATACCCGCCGCGATCGACCCGAGGCTCCGCCAGGCTTTGGAGTCGAGGGGGATTGGCCGCCTTTATGTCCATCAAGCGGAAGCGTTTGAGCTGGTCCACGCCGGCCGGAACGTGGTTGTTGTGACGCCGACGGCCAGCGGCAAGACGCTCTGCTACAACCTGCCCGTGCTGAACCGCCTCCTTCAAGAGCCGGAAGCACGCGCCATGTACCTGTTCCCGACAAAGGCGCTTGCCGAGGATCAACTGCATGAGCTGCAAGCGGCGATTGACGAGTCCGGCGCCCAGATTCGGGCGTTCACCTATGACGGGGATACTCCGCAGGACGCGCGGAAGGCGATTCGGGAGCGCGCGAATATCGTGCTCACGAATCCCGACATGCTTCACAGCGGCATTCTTCCTCACCACACCCGCTGGGCAAAGTGCTTCGAGAGTCTTCGCTACTTCATCATCGACGAACTGCATGCGTACCGGGGGGTGTACGGAAGCCACCTTGCCAACCTCATCCGCCGTCTGAAGCGAATCTGCGCCTTCTACGG
>JADGHK010000354.1 GCA_019686145.1 Bryobacteraceae bacterium
GCAGGCGGGCCGACGAATGCGACCTTGAGCCGCGGATTCACGTCCTTCATCATCTCTGCCATTCGGACGTCGACGTCGAAGCCGGGGGTCGAGGTGAAAAGGACGAGCAGTTCGAAATCGGCCGCCATCTTCACGGTCTGCTCAATCGAAATCTTATGCGGGGGAGCGTCTACCACTTTGCTGTCCGGCAGCATGCCAGCCGGATAGCAGAGCCAGACGGGATACCAGTAGGACTCGATTTCTCTTGAGGCAGGCCAACGTGAGCTGGCGCCACCATCGAAGCCTTCAAATGAAGGGGGATTTAAGAACAGCGTTCGCATGAAGTCCCTCAGCGTCCTTCTCTTCAGGAAACAACACCACAGCCTAACCGCAGCTAATCTAGATTCTACCATCCGCGCTTACGGTTCCCGCTCTTTCTGTTTCAGCCTTTGCATTGGTAGAGTTGATGAAAGCTATGCTCATCGTCCATGTCCACGTTCACGTCAAGCCGGAATTTATAGAGGCATTTCGGGAGGCAACCCTTGCAAATGCGCGTGAAAGCGTAAAGGAAGCGGGAGTGTGCCGGTTCGATGTGGTGCAGCAGGTGGACGATCCGGAACGCTTTGTTCTGGTTGAGGTTTACAGAAATAATGATGCTCCGGCGCTCCACAAGGAGACGGCACACTATAAGAAGTGGCGCGACGAAGTGGAGCATATGATGGCTGAGCCGCGCCGCAGCGTCAAATACTCCAACCTCTTCCCGGACGATAGCGGCTGGTGATCCGGATGACTTTCGAATTCGCTACCGCCACGAGGATCGTGTTCGGGTCAGGAGCCATTTCGCAGTCTGCCCCGGCGGCCTGCGAGATGGGCGGCCGGATCCTGGTGGTGTCGGGCCGTTCCCCGGCGCGCGCCAATCTCCTCATCTCCCGGTTGCAGTCCGCCGGCATGCAGACGGCCACCTTTCCGATTGACGGCGAGCCGACGGTGAACATCGTCCGCGAGGGCGTCGCGAGAGCGCGGGAACACAAGGCCGACGTCATCGCCGCGATCGGCGGCGGCAGTGCGATCGATGCCGGAAAAGCGATCGCAGCGGTTCTGGCAAACGGGGGCGACCCCATGGACTATCTGGAAGTGGTCGGGGCAGGGAAACCGCTGCGGGTTCCCTCAACGCCCTTCATCGCCATTCCCACAACGGCGGGAACGGGATCCGAAGTCACTCGCAACGCCGTGTTGGGCTCGCCCGAGCATAAGGTGAAGGCCAGCCTGCGGAGTCCGCTGATGCTGCCGAAGCTGGCGATCGTCGATCCTGAGCTGACGCTGGACCTGCCTCCTGCCATCACCGCCAGCACAGGTCTCGATGCCCTGACTCAACTGATTGAGCCCTACGTCTGTTCGCGGGCCAATCCGATCACCGATCTGTTTTGTATCGAGGGGATGCGCCGCGTTGCCCGGTCTCTGCGCCGCGCTTTCGAGGACGGGCGGAGCCGGGAAGCGAGGGAGGACATGGCATTGGCGAGCCTCCTCGGCGGGCTTTCGCTTGCCAACGCCGGGCTTGGAGTGGTGCATGGGTTTGCGGCGCCGGTCGGCGGCATGTATCCGGCCCCCCACGGGGCCGTCTGCGCAGCTTTGCTGCCACACGGGATCGCCGCGAACATTCGTGCTCTGCGTGAGCGCGCTCCTCAAGCCGAGGCGCTGCGGCGCTACGAAACCGTCGCGCGAATCCTCACCGGGAAGGACGACGCCAAGCCCGAAACGGCCGTGGACTGGGTGACGGAAACCTGCGAGCGCCTTCAGATCCCCAGGCTGCGGACCTACGGCATGGAGGTTTCTCACATCGAGACCATCGTGGATAAGGCCTCGCGGGCGAGCAGCATGAAAGCCAATCCCATCCCCCTTACGCCTGCCGAGCTGACCGACGTGCTCCGCCGGGCGCTGTAAACTGAAAGATTGAAGCATCTCTATTCTTCGAGAACCTCCATGAGAGCCGTCGCCCTGCTCGTCCTCCTTTTCAGTGCTTGCGCCGCCCCTGCGGCAGAGCGTGAAAGCCTGAGAGCCCTCCTTGATGAGTCCTGCAAGCCCTGCGAGGACTTCTTCGAGTACGTGAACCGGAAGTGGCTCGCAGCTAATCCAATCCCGCCCTCGCAGAGCCGGTGGGGACGGTTGAGCAAGATGGTGGATGACAACCGGGAGCGGCTGAAGACGATCCTCGAGGAAATCTCGTCCGACGCTGAAGCCGGCAAGCTCGCAAAAGGCTCGCAGGAAGAGAAGATTGCCTACCTGTACGGAAGCTGCATGGACACAGGCACGCTCGCAAAGCGGGGCATCGCCGCGATCCGGGAGGACCTGGACCGGATCGAAGCGATTCGGGATATCGACGGCCTCAGCAAGGAAATCGTCCATCTGCTTGAAATTGGCGTCACGGCTCCAATCAGCCTGGACTCCACTTCCGATTTCAAAAACTCGAACGAAGTGATCGCGGAACTCTCGGCCGGCGGCCTCTCGCTGCCTGATCGCGACTTCTACTTCCGCACCGATGAGCGATCCGTGAAAATTCGCGAGGAGTTCAAGCAGCACGTCGTACGGATGCACAAGCTTCTGGGGGATTCCGACCAGCAGGCGGAAAAGGCTGCCGCCACCGTCATGGCGATCGAGACGCGCCTTGCGGGCAGCCGCCTGACAAACGTTGAGCGCCGTGACCCGTACAAGCGCTATCACCGAATGGACCTGGCCAGCGTCTCGAAGCTCGCTCCCGCATTCGATTGGGTGGCGGCCTTCCGCCACTTTGGTCTTCCTCGCACCACGCCTGTGAACGTTACTGAACCGAAATTCTACGAGGCTTTCCAGATGGAGCTGACGGGTACGCCGATCTCCGAGTGGAAGACATACCTTCGCTGGAGGCTGGTGAAGGCGATGGCGCCGCGGCTGAGTCAGGAGTTCGAGGATGAAGCCTTTGCCTTCGACGGTAAGCTGCTCCGAGGCGTAAAGGAGCAGCTCCCAAGATGGCAGCGCTGCGCCATGGCCGTCGATTCGTCGCTCGGCGAGGCGCTGGGCCAGGCATACGTCCGGAAGTACTTCCCGCCGGCCGCCAAGAAGCGGATGGACGAATTGGTGACGAACATGAGACTCACGTTGCGTGACGAGCTTTCGCAGGCAACGTGGCTGTCAGAGCAGACGAAACAGCAGGCAATCGCGAAACTGGACCGAATTCTTCCAAAAATCGGATATCCGGACAAGTGGCGCGACTATTCGGCGCTGACAATCAGGAAGGGCCGGTACGCCGAAAACATGATCCACGTCGCCCGCTTCCGCCTGCGCCATGAGCTGAACAAGATCGGCAAGCCCCTCGACAAGACCGAATGGTTCATGACGCCGCCGACCGTGAACGCCTACTACAATCCCCAGTGGAACGAGATCGCCTTCCCCGCCGGTATCCTACAGCCGCCATTCTTTGACATGGAGGCCGACGATGCCGAGAACTACGGCGCGATCGGTGCGATCATCGGTCACGAAATTGGGCACGGATTCGACGATAAGGGGTCGCAGTTCGATGCGGAGGGCAATCTCCGGAACTGGTGGACCGATACGGACCGCAAGAAGTTCGAAGAGCGAGCCGCGTGCATCGTGGAGCAGTTCGAGAGTTTTGAGGTACAGCCTGGCCTGCGCCACATCGGCAAGCTCGTTACAGGCGAGGCGCTGGGTGATCTCGGCGGGCTGACGCTCGCCTACAAGGCGTACCACAGGTCATTGAAGGGAAAACCTGCTCCGATCATCGACGGCCTGACCGGCGATCAACGATTCTTCATCTCCTTTGCCCGTCTCTGGGGCACGCAGTCAAGACAGGAGTACGAACGTCTTCAGTTACAGACGGATCCTCACCCTGCACCGAGATCTCGCGCGAACGAGACGCTCAAAAACATCCCGGAATTTCGGGAGGCCTTCGGGTGCAAACTGGGGGATCCCATGGTGCGCCCGCCGGAAAAACAATGCAAACTTTCGTAGCTCGGATTT
>JADGHK010000355.1 GCA_019686145.1 Bryobacteraceae bacterium
GGCGCGTGTATACGCAGAGCCATATTGACTACGTTGTCGAAGCCATTCTCGAAGTGAACGAGCGGCGGCACTCGCTGCGAGGGTTCGAGATCGTGCAAGAACCTCCGTTCCTTCGCCATTTCAGCGCCCGATTCCGTCCCCTGCAGTAAGCAGTCGGCAGGCGCTGCAGGGACCCAACCAGCTGAAAAGCTATAATTAGGCTTTCATGCAGATTGACTGGTTCCCGCTGTGGCTGAGCCTGCGGGTTGCGGCAATATCCACCCTCATTTCCCTCGTCTTCGGCCTTTGGTTGGCCTGGCTTCTGACACAGAGGGACTTCCGAGGGCGGAACGTACTCGATGCCGGTGTCACTCTGCCGTTTGTTCTCCCGCCAACGGTCCTGGGCTATTATCTGCTCGTTCTGCTTGGACGGAATAGCCCGATCGGGCAGATGTATGAGTGGCTGTTCGGCCAGCCGCTCGTCTTCACGTGGCAAGCTGCTGTTGTCGCCGCGATCGTGCACTCTGCCCCGCTGCTCGTCCTCTCCGCGCGGGCAGCCTTTGAAAGCGTTGACCATACGTACGAACGGGCAGCGAGGACGCTCGGCGCCTCCGAGTGGCGCGTGTTCCGCTCCGTGACGCTGCCGCTCGCGTGGCGTCCCATTCTGGCCGCGACGGCGGTTGCGTTTGCCCGTTCGCTCGGCGACTTCGGAGTCACGATCATGATCGCGGGCAACATCCCGGGCCGGACGCAGACCGTGGCTGTTGCGATTTATGACGCGGTCGAAGCGGGCAATGGCGCACTCGCCCGCACTCTCGTTGTTATCGTTTCCGCTGTTGCTTTGTTGATTCTTTCCGTCGCGAATCGAACCGCCGGCGTGTACCCGAAGTCGAGGCAAGCGGCCAGATGATCTCCGTGCGAATCCGCAAGCGGTATGCGCCCGCGCGCGAATCGGCGGGATTCGTGCTGGATGTCGAATTTCAATCGACTGCCGGCATCACCGTCCTGTTTGGCCCGAGCGGATCCGGCAAGACTCTCACCCTGGATTCGATTGCCGGCTTCGTGCGGCCCGACGAAGGACGGATCCTTCTGGAGGATTCGATCCTCTTCGATGGAGCCGCAAAGATCCACTTGCCGCCCCAGGCGCGCCGGTGCGGCTACGTGTTCCAAAACTACGCTCTGTTCCCGCACATGACCATCCGGGAAAACCTCGCGTTCGCTGCCGACCGGATTCCCAGGCTCGAACGCCACCGGCGGGTGAATGAGATGCTCGAGCGGTTCCGGCTGACCGAGTTCGCGGGACGGCGCCCGCATGAAGTGTCGGGCGGACAGAAGCAGCGCTGCTCCATCGCCAGAGCGCTGATCGTCGAGCCGCGCGTGCTGCTGCTCGATGAGCCAGCCACGGGCCTCGACGCTCCGCTGCGGCAGGAATTGTATTCGATCCTCCGGCAAGTCCGGCAGGAGTTCAAGATCCCAATCCTCATGGTGACCCACGACCTGGACGAATGCTTCGCGCTCGGCGACGAGATGCTGATTCTGCGGATGGGCAAGATTGTGCAATCCGGATTGCCCGCGCGAGTGGTCGAACAGCCCGCAAATGCGGATGTGGCGAAATTGCTTGGAATCTACAATCTCCTCCCCGTCGAGATCCGGGCGCTCGATCCCGGACGCAACAGCAGCCGTTATCGCTACGGCAATCACGAGCTGGCCGGCCCGTACTTTCCGGGACGCCTGCTCGGCGATCGTGTTCTCCTCTGTGTTCGCCCGGATCAGCTCCGCGCCGTTGCCTGCGAAGATGTGCGTCCGATGAATGCGATCCCCGCCCGGCTGGTGCGCGTCGAGGAGCGGCATTCCAGCGTCCGGCTGGAGTTCTCGGACAACGTCACCGTCGATATGCCGCGCGAGGAATTCGAGCGTCAGAAGCACACGAAAGAGTGGATGATTCAATTCCCCATCAGCGGCGTTCGCGTCTTATAGAGGCACTAGAATGGGGAGATGAAGCCGTTCGACGAGTACGTCGCGATGGCCGAGCAGGCGCACGGCCACATCTGCGCCGGCCAGATTCTCGGCATCCGGATGGCCCTCTACGGACTGCGCCTTCTGGGGCTTGATGATCCCACGGGCAAGCATCGCAAGAGGATCGTTACCTTTGTCGAGATCGATCGCTGTGCGACCGACGCAATTGGAGTAGTCACTGGCTGCCGCTTAGGGAAACGCGCCCTGAAGTTTCGTGACTTCGGAAAGATGGCGGCGACATTCTGCGATCTCGATACACACCGTGCCGTCCGCATCATCGCACTCGAAACCTCCAAGGACCTGGCGCGCGCTCTTTATCCCGAAATCGCAGACAAGAACCGGCAGCAGATGCGAGCCTACCGCGAACTATCCGACGAAGACCTGTTCCGCGCATGCTGGGTTCGTGTGCGTCTGGGCCCCGAGGATCTGCCAGGCTATAAGGCGCAGCGAACTGTTTGCGCCGCGTGCGGAGAAGGGATCAATTTCAAGCGTGAAGTGGTTTTGGACGGGCGGATTCTCTGCCGGGCCTGCGCTGGTGAGCGTTACTACGAACCGATCGAAGCATGAGGCGCGGGCTGCGATACTACATCACAGATCGAAAGCTGGCCGGCGGCGTCGAACCGCTTCTACGTCTGATTTCGAAAGCGATGGAGTCCGGTGTCGACATGATTCAGATCCGCGAGAAGGACCTCCCGGCCCGATCCCTTCTCGCCCTGCTCCGCGAATCGCTTGCGCTTCCGAATCCGCACAACACTAAGATTCTCGTCAACAGTCGCGTGGATGTAGCGCTGGCTGCAGGCGCACACGGCGTTCATCTTCCGGCCGGGTCTCCTGCTCCCTCGCAGTTTCGGTCCATCGTGCCAGCCGGCTTCCTGATTGGCGTGTCCTGCCACGACGTGGAAGAGCTGAAGCGGGCAGAGATGGAAGGCGCGGACTTTGCTGTCTACGGGCCGATCTTCCCGCCGCTATCCAAGTCTGCGAGCGCTCCTCCCAAGGGCTTGGAGGGCCTGAGGCAGGCTGTGCAATCGGTGCGTTTACCAGTGCTGGCCTTGGGCGGGATTACTGCTGAGAACGCGGCCGATTGCCTCGAAGCTGGAGCTGCGGGGATCGCAGGCATCACGCTCTTTCAGGACTTCCAGGCATGGCCTTTGCCATCCTGACGGCAGTCGTCGCCTTCCTGGCCGGGGCCGTGGCTTCGATCTCCGGCTTCGGAATCGGCAGCATTCTGACGCCCTTTCTCGCACTCCACATCGACACGCGCCTGGCTGTGGCAGCCGTCTCGATTCCCCACTTCCTCGGAACTGCTCTGCGGTTCTGGCGCCTTCGCGAAAGCCTCAACCGCCACGTATTCCTTCGCTTCGGCATCACGAGCGCCGCGGGTGGTCTGACCGGAGCCGCGCTTCATTCCACCACAGGAAGTCCGGCGCTGGCCGGAATCTTTGCCGCGCTGCTGCTCTTTGCCGGATTTATGAGCCTGACGGGGCAATCGGAGCGGCTGAGATTTCCGGGAAGAGTGGCCTGGATTGCGGGATTCGTCTCGGGCTTGCTCGGCGGTCTTGTGGGCAACCAGGGCGGCATCCGGTCCGCCGCCCTGTTCGGTTTTCCTCTGGACCGGCATCAATTTGTCGCCACAGCAACTGCCGTAGCCCTGATCGTCGATCTGGCCCGCATTCCGGTCTACCTGGCAAGCAGCTGGAGCGAGCTACTCGGCTTCTCGCTGCCGATCGGAATCGCATCTGCGGGACTGCTCGCGGGCACACTAGCCGGCGAGGGTCTGCTGCGGAGAATTCCGGAGCACCTTTTCCGGCGAGCAGTCGCAGTGCTGCTGATTGTTCTCGGCGTGGTGATGGCTTACCAAGCCTTGTAGTCTGCGCCGAGGCCCCGTTCGGCGAGCGCCAGAGCCCCGAGCACACCGCAGGCAGCTTGTTCAGGCGGCACGATCTCGGGCGGAGTCAGGTATCCGTTGAGCAGTGTTTCCACCCTCTT
>JADGHK010000356.1 GCA_019686145.1 Bryobacteraceae bacterium
CAGAAGTACCGCGGCGCGGGAGAAAGCACTCCCTCGCTCGACCGCCTTGGCGGGGCCACCTGGGCCCGAACGAAGAGCCGCGTCAAGGCAAAGATGCGGGAGATGGCGGATGAGCTGTTGAGGCTCTATGCCGAGCGCAAGCTGGCAAAGGGCTTTGCATTTTCGCCCGACGGCAACTGGCAGCGCGAGTTCGAAGACGCCTTTGAGTACACTCCGACGAAAGACCAGCTTGCGGCGATTCGGGACATCCGTCGCGACATGGAAAGCGAACAGCCAATGGACCGGCTGCTTTGCGGCGATGTCGGATTCGGCAAGACCGAGGTGGCGATGCGAGCGGCGTTCAAGGCGCTGGGCGATGGCAAACAAGTCGCGCTGCTTGCTCCCACGACCGTGCTGACCCTGCAGCACTACGAGAATTTCAAACGGCGCTTCGCACCCTTTCCCGTTCGCATTGAGATGCTCAGCCGCTTCCGCTCCAACAAGGAGATCAAGGCTGCGATCGAGGACATCGCCGATGGCAAAGTCGACATTATCATCGGCACGCACCGTATCCTTTCAAACGATGTCCAGTTCAAGGACCTTGGTCTGCTGATCATCGACGAGGAGCAGCGGTTTGGCGTGCGCCACAAGGAACGGTTGAAGCAGCTCAAGAAGAACGTGGATGTCCTGACGATGACCGCCACGCCCATTCCGCGCACGCTTCACATGTCACTGCTGGGGCTGCGTGACATGTCCGTCATCGAGACTCCTCCGAAGGACCGTCTTGCCGTGCAGACCGTCGTGTCGCATTTCAATCCTGAGATCGTCCGGGCGGCAATCGAGCAGGAACTCTCCCGGGGCGGCCAGGTGTACTTTGTGCACAACCGCATCGACACCATCTTCAGCCGGGCTGCAATGATCCAGGAACTCGTGCCTCAGGCGCGGATTGCCGTTGGGCACGGGCAGATGGGCGAAGCTGAGCTCGAACGGGTTCTGCTGGGCTTCATGCGCCACGAGTACGATGTGTTCGTCTGCACGACCATCGTCGAAAATGGCCTCGACATCCCCTTGGCGAACACGATCATCATTGATCACGCGGAGCGGTATGGACTGAGCGAGCTGTACCAGCTTCGGGGACGTGTCGGACGGTCCAACCGCCGCGCTTATGCGTACCTGCTCGTCCCGCCCGACAGCGAACTGACTGACGTGGCGAGAAAGCGTCTGGCGGCGCTCAAGGAATTCAGCGATTTGGGCGCGGGCTTTAAGATTGCGGCGCTGGATCTGGAACTGCGCGGCGCCGGGAATCTGCTCGGCGGGGAGCAGCACGGGCACATCGCCGCGGTCGGCTTCGACATGTACATCCGTCTGCTGGAAGAGACCGTGCACGAGCTGAAAGGGGAAGAAGGCCCGCTCGAGATCCATTCCACGCTCAACCTCGGTCTCGACATCCGGATCCCGACCGAATATATTGCCGACGAGCACCAGCGGCTCCGTGCTTATAAGCGAATTGCCGACGTGAAGAATGAAGAGAATGCCGCTCGTGTTCTGGCTGAGCTGGAAGACCGCTACGGCGCTGCGCCGGAAGCTGTCCACAGCCTCTTTCAGTTTTCGCTTGTAAAGAGCGTGGCGGAGCAGATGGGCGTGGAATCCATCGACAGGAGGGCGGGAGGAGTCAACATTAAGTTCCATCCGCAATCGCGCGTCGATCCAGCGAGGTTGATGGCATTGGTCAGCCGCACCCCGGGAGCGCAATTCACCCCAGCGGGGGTGCTTCGGCTGCCCCTTCCCGCGGGAGCTTCCGGACCTCGCGGCATTCTGGCGTTCCTGAAGGAAACGCTGTTGGAGATGACGGGGGAGGCCGTTCCCCGGGCCTAAGCACGAAGCATTCACTCATTGGTATAGTTTCGGCGTCCTCGCCGGTGGAAGTGGTTGCGGGAGATATCAGATAATAGTTGGCATGAAATTTCTGAGCCTCGCCTTCTGTTTGGGCAGCGCTTTGGGCTGTGCTATGGCAGCCGAGGTTATGGTTGTAGAGCGAATCGTCGCTAAGGTGAACGGTGACATTATCACCAGCGGCGAGCTGGAGCGCGAACGCAAGCAGATCGAAGCTCAGCTACGGCAGCGCGGGCTGAGCGGTCCTGAGCTCGAGGGGGCGCTGAAGGAGCGCAGCCAGCACATTCTCCGCGATCGTATCGACGAGCTGCTGCTGGTCCAGCGTGCGAAGGAATTGAACATCAACGTCGATTCCGAGGTCACCAAATATCTGGCCGAGCTTCAGGTGCGCAGTAAGATTGCGGACCCGGAGAAGTTCCAGGAGTACGTCCGGGAGCAAACTGGTCTGTCGTACGAGGACTTCAAGCTCGAGGCGAAGAATGGAATGCTGACGCAGCGGGTCATCGGCCAGGAAGTGCAAAGCCGCATCAACATCCCGCGGTCGGAGATCGAGAAGTATTACAACGAGCATAAGGACGAGTTTCAGCGGGAGGACCGTGTCTTCCTGCGTGAAATTCTGATTTCTACCCAAGGAAAGGACGAAGCGGGCATTGCCGCGGCGGAGAAGAAGGCGAAGGAGCTCGTTGCTCGTGCTCGTAAGGGTGAGCGCTTTGCGGATTTGGCCCGGGAACACTCAGATGCAGTGACGGCGTCCCAGGGTGGGGAACTTCCGCCATTCAATCGTGGCGTCTTGCGGAAGGATCTCGAGGACCTGCTGTTCTCCCAGGAGAAGGGATATGTCACCGATCCCATCAAGCAGGACTCAGGCTTCCTGATCCTGAAAGTGGAGGAGACTCATAAGAAGGGCCTCGCCACGCTGGAGGAAGTGGAGAACGAAATTCGGGACAAGCTCTTCCGGCCGCTTTACGAGCCGAAGGTGCGCGAATACCTCACCAAACTCCGCGTGGATGCCTTCCTCGAGATTCGCGACGGCTATATCGACACCGGCGCGGCTCCGGGGAAAGATACGAGCTGGACCGATCCGGCCAAGCTGACACCGGAAACCGTTACGAAGGAAGAGGTCTCTGCTCAGACCCGGCGCCGCCGTTTCCTCGGCATACTTCCGATTCCCGGCACGAAGGCCCCGGCAAAGAGTAGCTCGCGGTAGAGCAGCGAATGAAATCCCCGTTCGTAAGCGAACTCCAACCAAACCAGACCATCACTACTACCTTCCTCGTTCTGAACAAGGACGTTCGTCAGAAGAAGAGCGGGGAACCCTTTCTCTCCCTCGTGCTGGGGGACCGCACGGGCGACATCGATGCCAAGATGTGGGACAACGTGGGCGAGATCCTCGACACGTTCGACCGCGATCACTTCGTCCGCGTGAAGGGCATGATGCAGGTGTTTCAGAACCGCCCGCAGCTGACCATCCACAAGCTGATGAAGATCGCCGACGAAGAAGTGGATCCGGCCGATTACTTCCCGGCCTCGGAGCGGAACCCGGACGAAATGTTCGCGGAGCTGAAGCAGATCATCAGCGGCTTCACGAATCCGCATCTGAAGGCGCTGCTGACAGCCATCTTTGCCGATCCGGAGGTTGCCCGGAAGTATCGCACTGCGCCGGCCGCCAAGACGATCCATCACGCCTATTTGGGCGGTCTGCTGGAGCACGTGCTGTCGTTGTGCCAACTGGCGCGCGCGACTGCCGCTCATTATCAGAACATTGACCTTGACCTGCTGCTCACCGGCGTCATCCTTCACGACATCGGCAAGATCAATGAGCTCAGCTATGAGCGGAGCTTTAACTACACGAGCGAAGGCCAGCTTCTGGGGCATATCGTCATCGGCCTCCAGATTGTCGGCCAAAAGATCTGCGGCATACCGGACTTCCCTCCGCGTTTGCGGACGCTCGTGGAGCACATGATCGTGAGCCACCATGGCGCCCTCGAGTACGGCTCTCCGAAGCTGCCTCTGTTTCCGGAAGCGCTCCTGCTTCATCACCTCGATAATCTGGACTCGAAGATGAATTGTATGAAGTCCATGATCGAGAAAGACCG
>JADGHK010000357.1 GCA_019686145.1 Bryobacteraceae bacterium
GGAATTGTAATCGATGTGCCGGTGACCTTCCTCCGTCACCTTTGGCGATTGGTCTGTCCCGAGCGTTCAGTGGAAGGGTTACCCGTGCTGCGGGGCAAGATCGCTCACTCTGAACTCGCCTCGGAAGCGGCGTCGCTTGTCAAATACCTGGAGTCAGAACAGCCACCCTTCCTGAGTCTCGTCGTCAAGATAGCGACGCTGGCTTTGAAAGCGTGGCCGGCGGAGCTGGTGGGCGAGCGTTCGCCGGCAGTCGAGCCCCAACTGGCGTGCTGGCGGCTTACCTACCTGATCGACCAGATGCACTCGCTCCCGCGGGCGGGCTTCTATCTCGCAGATGCTGCTCGCCAGGTCGGATTGAGCAGCTCCCATCTACGCCTGCTGTTTCGCAACTCGACTGGCGCATCGCCTCAGCAGTACTTTCAAATGGCTGTAGCAGAACGGGCTTGTGAGCTGCTGTCGCAACGCGACTTGACGGTGCGTGAGATTGCCGGGCGGCTGGGATTTGAACATCCCAGCCACTTTTGCTCGTTCTTCCGGCAGCGCTTCGGCACGAGCCCCGGGCGATACCGTCGAAGGCCGGCGTGCCGCTAGCGGTCTAGACAGTGGTTGGAATCGGGCGGGCCATGAACTCCCGGATCTGGTGAATCTCCTCATCGCTCAGCCGGAACTCCGCTGCGCCGATGACGCCATTCAATTGCTCCGGCGAACGAAGCCCGACGATCGCCGCTGTCACTTCGGGCCTGCGCAAAGTCCATGCAATCGCCACCTCTCCCGGAGTCCTTCCGTGCCGTGCCCCGATCTCACGCAGCAGTTCGACGAGGGCCAGGTTGCGAGTGAGGCGAGGTTCGTTGAACTCGGGCGTCCGGCGCCGGAAGTCATCCGGAGGCATCGCCGCAATTCTCTCCCGGGTCATTTTGCCGCTGAGCAAGCCGCTCTTCATCGGCGAATAGACGATCACGCCGATGTTGTTTTGCGCGCAGTAAGGCAGAATTTCCTGTTCGATGTCAGGCGAGAGGATTGAGTAAGGAGGCTGCAGGGAGGTGATGGGAGCTATCTTTTGCGCACGCTTCATCTGCTCCACGTTGAAGTTCGAGACCCCGATCCAGCGGACCTTGCCTTCCTCCTTCAACCTGGCCAGCGTCGCCCAGCCCTCCTCGATATCTTCGTCAGGCTCCGGCCAGTGGATCTGATAAAGGTCAATGACGTCGACTTTCAGCCGGCGAAGGCTGGCTTCGCACTCTTTCCGGATGGAATCGGCTTTCAGACACTTGCCGATTTCCCCTTTTTCATTCCAGACGCGCTCGCACTTGGTAAAGATGTACGGCTTATTGGAACGCCCCGCCAGAGCTCGTGCAACCACCTCTTCGGAATGCCCCAATCCATACACGGCGGCGGTGTCGATCCAGTTAATGCCGGCATCGAGAGCTGCATGGATCGCTGCGATAGAGGCGGCGTCATCCTGAGGACCCCAGGCGAAAGCCCAGCCGCCGCCGCCCATCGCCCACGCGCCGATTCCAATGGGCGTGATCTGCATGTCGCTGTTACCCAGCTGTTTCTTTGTCATCTTTCTCCTCTCGCTTAGCGTCTCAAATTTACAGGAACCTCAAGCGTATTTGTTCGTCTATACGATTAGTTTGCCAAGGAACCAGCATATGACGTTGACAGAGGGTCAGGATGAGCAGCTGGATCCTCAGAGTCTTCATGAGGCTGCTTGGAATCTATATAAGCAGGGTCGCTTTGCTGAAGCCGACAAATATATACGTCTGGCTGCGGCTTCGGGACTATCCGATCCTGAGTTCCTTTACCATGCCGGTCTGATTGCCTACGCAGTGGGGCGAAAGGACGAGGCCCTGGAGCTCGTCAAAGGAGCTCTGGCTCTCGCCCGGGGCCAATTAAAGGCCGCCTAGCGCTTCGCCGAAGCGCGGGCGTCAGCCGGAAAGTCCTCTGTGCTTAAGCCCGGAATAATCTTCAACGCGTTTTTGTAATAGAACTTCCGCAGGACCTCGTCCGGAAGGTCCAAACCATACATCTTCCACAGGCCGTGGTGCGGCCGGTCGTGATCAAAGTACTCGTCGGCCGTCTCAAACGTGCGGAAGTAGGTCTTGTACTCATCCGGGCGCCACGTGTCTTTGCCGAAGAGGACGCGATCCTGATACTGGATGAACCACGCTCGCGCGGTCCGGGGCTGGCGGCCCAGCTCCTCCACGACCGCGCCAACCTCTGTGTAGACATTGGGGAGGCGATCAAGCAGTTTTCCAAGTTCGGCAAGGTTTCCGCCCAGCCAGCCAAGGTGCGCGTTAATGAAGATCGTCTTGGGATGCCTGGCGAAGAGACGGTGCTGTTCGGCCATCAGCTCTTCCCATCGCGGGTATAGCTCCGGCGGTCTCGCTCGCCGCGGATACAGCTTCAGCTCCAGCCACCGCTCGTTCTCCTTTGTCATCGGCTCAAACAGGGGCTTTGGCTCGGCTGTGTGAATCAGAACGGGAATCTTGTACTTCGCGCAGACCTCAAAGACCTTGTCAAAGCGCGGGTCGTCCACGGGAACGCGCTTTCCGTGGGAGTCCTTCAGATCCATGCCGAAGTTCTTGAAGATCTTCAGCCCTTGCGCTCCGTTCTTGATATCCTGCTCCAACTGGGCAGCGGCGCGGTCGGCATATCCAGGCTCATCGATACCATTGAAATCGATGTTGGCAAACACCGCGAACCGATTGGGATACTCGGCCTTCATGGCCCGAACCGTCTCCTTCAGCCGTTCCCCGTAGCCGCCGCTGAGGTTCACCATGATCCTCATGTTGATGCGGTCCATATCCTTGACGAGCTGCTGCACCTTGGCCCGGTCGAGCCGGCCCTGGTGATTGTGCACGTCAATGAATGGGTACTTCGCCTTTGTGACGATGTGCTCCGGGACTACAAGAGTCGACTTGGGCTTGTACTCCTCGATGGACATTGTCTGGGCCGCCGCCAGCAGCGGCGCCGCCAGGAATATGAGTATCCGTTTCATCCCGTCTGCCCTACCCTTTTCTAACTCAAAAGCTCTACGACGCGTTCTCGTACGCGGCTGGTGAGCTCCTGCCGGTCATGCAGCGTCAATCCCTTGGTGGGGATCGGTTCGCCAATCTTCAGTATCACCTTTCCGGGGCGTACATGAATCGAGCCCATTGGCAGGATATCATCGGTGCCTATCAGAGCGATCGGCACGATTGGCACTCCGGCCTTGATTGCGATGTATGCTGCCCCCTCCCGGAACGGCTGAAGACCCGTCAGCGAGCGGCCCCCTTCCGGGAAGACGAGCATCGATATCTTTCGCTCCCGGATGAGGCGGGCTGCCTCGGTCATGATCTTTACTCGGGTGCGGGGATCCTCCCTTGGAACCGGAATATGGCCCGCGCGCTTCAGGTGGGTTCCGATAAAAGGAATTTGAAAGAGGCCCTTCTTGGCGAGGAAGCGGAACTGCACAGGGATGTGCGCTATCACGACAGGCGTATCCATCAGGCTCAGATGGTTCGACGCGAAGACGTAACTTTGATTCACGTCGAGCTTCTCCAACCCTTCCACCTGCATCTTGATGCCGGCGATCACCAGCAGCATTTTCGACCAGTAGCGCGCGACCACCATCTGCTTTTCGCCGCCTTTGTCAAACAGCGAGACGATCAGGCTGATCGTGCCCATGAGCATTGTCGTGAGAATGATCAAAGGATCGGTGATGAGCAGAGCTCGCAAGAAGCCGGGTGTGATACGGTCCATCGAAATCAACTATTGTACGAGGAGGGTACGCGCCTCGCCGACCAGATAGAGCGAGCCGGTAACAAAGACAACGTCTTCGGGAGCGGCCTCCGCCTGCACACGATCGAGCGCCTGTTGGATGGAGGGGCTTGCTTCTGTCTGCGGCACGGGGCTTCGGCGGACGATTTCTTCGGGTTCGAGCGACCGCGCCTGCTTGGGGGCCGTCGCAATCACGCGGTA
>JADGHK010000358.1 GCA_019686145.1 Bryobacteraceae bacterium
GGCATGGTATTGCCGCATTAACGGCGTAGAAGCTTCGGAACTCATGCTTACGAACGGAAAGGGCGGGCTTTTTGGGCCCGCCCCTTCATCATACGGTCTTAGGAGGAGGCTACGCGTAGATGCCGCGCAATTTAATAGCGAATGCCACCCGATCGAGCGCCAGCATGTAGGCGGCCGTCCGGTTGTTAACGCCGTGCTTTTCCGCATAGGCGACGACGTCACGAAAGCTGTTGACCATGATCTCCTCCAGCCGGCCGTTCACAAGCTGCTCATTCCAGAAGAATCCTTCGCGGTCCTGCACCCATTCGAAGTAAGACACGGTCACTCCTCCGGCATTCGCCAGGATGTCCGGCACAACGAAAATTTTTCTCTCTTCCAGGATGCGGTCCGCGGCGGCAGTCGTGGGACCGTTTGCCCCTTCGCAGAGGATCTTTGCACGAATGCGGTCAGCGTTATGGGAGGTGATTACGTTCTCTTTTGCAGCGGGCAGGAGAATGTCGCAGTCCAGGTACAGCGCCTCTTCCCGCGGCAGGTTCTCCGCTTCTTTAAAATCGAGGATCGATCCCGTCTCCGCTCGGTGAGCCATCAGAGCCGGAATGTCGAGGCCATGCGGATTGTAGACGGCGCCATCGACTTCAATCACGCAAACAATCTTGAAGCCCGCGCGCGCCATCAGCTTCGCCGCCATGCCGCCCACGTTTCCGAAGCCCTGAATCACGACCCGCGTCTCGTTCGGCTCCAAACCGAATTTGCGGAGAGCCTGAAGGGCGACAATCATGCAGCCCCGCCCAGTCGCCTCACGCCGCCCGCGAGATCCTCCCAACTGGAAGGGCTTGCCTGTCACCACGGCTGTAACTGTACTCCGTTTATGCATCGAGTACGTGTCCATGATCCAGGCCATGGTCTGCTCATTGGTGTTCATGTCCGGCGCAGGAACGTCGCGCTCGGGGCCGATGAAGTCGATGAGCTCAGCCGTGTACCGCCGCGTGATCCGTTCCAACTCCCCCTGCGACAGCACAGAGGGATCGCAGACAACTCCGCCCTTTGCGCCTCCAAACGGGATGTTTACAACCGCGCACTTCCACGTCATCCACGACGCGAGCGCTCGCACCTCGTCGAGAGTGACGTCCGGAGCGAAGCGGATGCCGCCCTTTGCCGGACCACGGGCAATGGAATGCTGTACCCGATAACCCGTAAAAACCTCCAAACGGCCGTCATCCAATTGAACGGGAATGTGAACGGTGATTTCGGTGGCGGGAGATCTCAGTATCTTCCGAAGTCCGTCGTCGAGTCCCAGGCGCTCCGCGGCCTCGTCAAACCGAATTTCCGCAGCGTGCCAAGGATTCAACTCCTGGTCCGTGGAGGGAGTAGCTTCCTCCAGAATCATTTCGGATACCTCCGCCCACATTATGACACCACCGCACTGTAGGAGATAGCAGCAGCTACCATCCCATGATCCGCATGCGCCGGAGAATGATGCCTGCGTAGCGGTCCATTCGATGCGGCTTCCGTTTCCTTGGGGATGGAAGGATGGCCGCGAGCCGCGCTGCCTGCTCTCTGGTGAGATCAGACGCTGAGATCTTGTAGTGGTACTGCGCAGCCGCTTCGGCGCCGAACACCCCCGGTCCGAATTCGACCACATTCAGGTAAAGTTCCAGAATGCGGTCTTTCGATAGGATGAGCTCCGCGAAGGGGACGAGTGAGAACTCCAGAGCTTTGCGGATCGCGGACCGGTGAGTCGTAAGGAACAGATTCTTTACGAGCTGCTGGGTGATGGTTGAAGCGCCGCGCGGCACTTCTCCCTCTTCCAGACTTTCCGCAGCCGCCTCCTGCACAGCCTTCCAATCGATTCCACGGTGCTGGTAAAAGCGTGTATCTTCGGCGGCGATGACAGCATGCCTCAGATGTCGCGAAATTCGCGCCGCCGGCACGAACTGATACCGCTTCTTGTATGACCCGCGGACGAGCAGGGATTCGATGCGCCTTTGAATTTGAATTCCCGTCGTCGGCGGGTTGATCCACTTTAACGCAACGAGTCCGGCGATGCAGAGGCCGTACCACCCGAGCAACAGGGCAATGGACCATAGCACAAGACGGCGCAGGAGTGCCCGGATGCCGCCGGCTTTCCTATGCTTCCGAAAGGAGGCCGGCATAGATTACTTTTGCGTTGCTGCGATCCAAATCATCACTGCCCGTCTTTCGCTTGAAGTGTATCATGCAGCCAGCCGGAATCTTACACGCGCCGGGCGCGCGCTGTACGACGGTGTAGCATGTCTAGAGGGAAGAGATGAATTTCAGTAGCGCCGCCGATCGTGGCGCCCGGCAGGAATGAAGCAGCATCTGGTTCTTGTACTGTGTCTTGCGGCGACGGGTTGCACGGCGCTGCCCGAATCCTATGCTCCGCCCATACAGCGGCGGCCGATTACGCCGCTCGATCCGAATTCGCTATCCGAGTTCGTGTACATGAACCAGACGAACGCAGAAGCTCACCTCTTGCTCGACGTCAGCAAGCACCTGGAAGGCAATTCGTGGCGATGGACGCAGAAGAAGCCGACCTTTCGCTTCCAACTGCAATCTGTCAACGGCCGCAAGTTCCGACTGGATTTCCGCCTCCATGAAACGATTCTCGAGCAGACCGGGCCTTTGACGATCACCGTCTCCGTCGACGGCAATGTTTTGGGCCGGGAGACGTACAGAAACGCCGGAGAATATCGCTTTGAGAAGCCAGTTCCGCCGGAATGGCTGTCGCTCGACCGAGCCGTGATTGTCGCAGTGGAGCTGGATAAAGTCTGGGTGTCGCCCACCGACGGCGCAACTCTCGGGCTCATTTTGACCGGCGCCGGGTTCATCGAGTGATACCGCAGCCCCTGTACATCCTCTTCGGAGCAGGCTTCACCGTTGCCGTCTCCCGAAGTATCGGACAGATGGTCCTCGGGCCGCTGCTTTCGAAGCTGTCGAAACTGGAAGGGGCTGTCTTGTCCTTCGTCTGCGGCGCACCGTTGCTGAGCTTGCTGGTTTTTGTGCTCGCCAGCCTGCGCATAGTGCATAAGGGCGTTCTGCTGGCTGCTGGTATTGCACTGCTCGGAATCTCAATGCGTGTCACGTCCTCGCGCGAGTACGCGGCGCTGCCTCGTTTGACGGGCCCGTGGCGGTGGCTGTTTCCCGGAGTCTTCCTCGTGTTCTTCGGCCTCTACCTGGTCAACGCGATGGCGCCGGAGATGAGCCCTGACGGCAGCACTTATCATCTCGGTCTCGTCAGCCGCTACTATCGCGAGCGCGGCTTCCGGCCAATCACGACACACCTCTATGCCAATTTGTCTCAAGGCCTGGAGATGCTGTTTCTCTTCGCATGGCCCTTCGGACGCCACTCCGCCGCAGCGCTCGTTCATTTCTCATTCCTCGTGGCGCTAGCGCTCCTGATTCTCTCCTGGGGGAGGCGGTTTGGCTACACCGCAGCGGGCGCCGCCGCCGCCCTTTTCCTGTTCCTGAGTCCGGTTGCCGGCATCGACGGGTCAAGCGCATACAATGACGTCGGGCTTGCCGGCACAATCTTTGCCGCCTTTTACGTCGTAGAGCTCTGGAAGCAGGATCACGACCGGCGATGGCTAGTCCCGATCGGGCTTCTGGCGGGGTTCGCATATGCCGTCAAGTACACAGGTTTCCTGGCAGTGTTCTATGCTCTGGGCGCAGTCGCCTGGCATTGCTGGCGGCGCCAGAAAAACGTGCTTCTGCCGGTCGTCACCGTCGGTGTCTGCGCTGCGCTGCTGATATTGCCGTGGATGGTGAAGAACTGGATTGTCCTGGGCAACCCGGTATCCCCGTTCTTCAACCGCTGGTTTCCCAACCCGTACGTCCATGTGGATTTCGAGCGGGAGTGGAGCGAATATCTGCGGTCCTATGAACTTGAGGACCGGTCGCAGAAACCTCTCGAAGTCACCCTCCGCGGC
>JADGHK010000359.1 GCA_019686145.1 Bryobacteraceae bacterium
CCCCTGAAGGAGCTACCGTCATATCGGAAGGGAAAGCGGAACTGAGCACCTGCTCAAGGGAGAAGGGCATTTTGTCCGCCGCAGGGCAGACGCATGCCCCCAAAAGCATCGCAATCAGGAAAAGCCGCCGCATCAGTCCCAGGGTATCGCTCTGCGGCGGCTCTTTCAGGCTAGGGATGCTGCAGGTGGATTTCCTTCGGTCTGCTGCACACCCGCTTGCCGCCGGGCGGAGTGACGCAGACCACCACTTCGCTCCTCATCGTGGGCAGATCAACCGGGACCGCCACGTTCACCTGCTGTACCCCGGCAAGTCCGGGCGCCGGACCGGCGTACGCGGGGACCAGCATTTCCCGATCGTGGATCTTTACGTCAACCGTCCCGCCGTCCGCCTGCGCCCCGGTCAGGAAGATCTGGACCGTGCTCCCCGTGAGCGCTGGCGTCTCGGGTGCGTTCAGCTGCGAGTCGGCGTTGAGGACGCCGAAAATAGCCGGCGCCGCGTGTGCGATCGCCACGCGGACGGAGTTGCTTGGACGGGAATCCGCTGAGACGACAACATCGGCGAATGCCTTGCCGACCAAACCCGGAGGCACCACGACGTTCAGCTGCCCTGAGTTCGCATACAGAATGTCGGCGGGCACGCCGTCGAACGTCACCGAGAGGAGCCCGCTAAAGCGGACACCGAAGATTGTCGCGATTGAGCCCGGCTGCAGCGCGCCCTGGGTGAAGTCAGCAGCGTTGGTGACGGCGGTGATGACGGGCGGCGGCACGGGTTGAGGCACCGGGTCCGTTACCTCGAATCGAATCGGAATCACTTTGGAGCCGGCAAGCGGACCAGCATCGATCGTCAAGGCCGCTTCATAGATTCCGGGCGCCAGATTCTGCGGCAATACGCTGGCTCGAAATCCGGCGGGTCCGCGATCCAGAACCAGCCACCCTTCGCCGGAAAGATACGTAAGCGAGTACGTCCACTGAAGCGTACCGGAACCGGCATTAACAATACGGAGAAAATCGCTGACAGGAGCCGATCCGGAGGCGGCGTGGTAGGAGAGCGCCGCGGAATCCACGGAGAGCCGGGGAAAGTATTGTGCCGTGCAGTCCCCGAGAAGAGTGCAGTCCAGCTCCGGCACAACCGCGCGGAATCGCGGAATCGGCGCAGGCTCGGGCGCGGCCTGAAACACCGTGGATACGGGCGCGAACGAGACGTCGGCGGTGACCGCCACGCTGCGATTCAGGTCTGCCGTGCCGAGGAAGACAGGAAGCTGAGCGCTTTCCGAGAGGCTTTGGTTCTCATCGAGAACTTCATAGACGACATAACCCGTGCCATCGGCCAGCACGACTTCTCCCACCCCTTCAAGATGGACGGGGCCGGTTCCAGCCGGAGCGAACACCGGAACGCCGCCCGCCCCGCTGCTATCGGCGCCTTCGACACGTGACAGGAGCAGTCCTCCGCCTGGAACAGCCGGAGTGTAAACGCCGGCCGAGGCGGGCAAGCCCAGGTCGCCGGTGGATGTCGGCTCCGAGGCCGATGAGCCGGCGATGGCGTTCGGGACGAGGAGCTTAAAGCCGGAAGGAAATCCCTGGAAGCGGACGATCAGACGCGTGCCCGTATCCTCACCCGCCGCGATTGCTTTCGTGCGAGCCTTATAGGAACTCGAAAAGCCCTCCGTGAAGCGGATGGAAGCTGCTCGGGCGCCGTCCGCCAGCAGCGCCGAGACCGTGAGCGGGTTTGGAAGCGCGCGAGCGCGTTGGACGACCTCCGGTTTCACGGTTGCAAACAGCCCAGGCTGCGGAAGGCCGACAGGAAGCTCAATGCTGGACGAGAGCAACGTGTTGCTGCCATCGAAGCCGACGAACGCCCGAATCGGGTTCGGAGTAGCGGGCAGCTGCTCCGCCGGCGCATCTACCAGGATTCCGCTGATCCGGAGGCTGGTGATCCCGGAAGGATCGACAGGGAAATGGACGCCATGGAACGTAAGAGTACCGGGACCGGTCAGCCGGGCCGTCACGGGGAGCGTGACGGGTTCGGCGCCCACGGTTTCGACGGTAAGCGTAACCCCGCTCACCTGACCATCCGTAAGACGGTTCGTGACATTCGCGGAAAGAAAGATCGTCAGGTTGCCGTTCACCGCGGCGCCGGGCGAAGCCGTCGTGCAGTGCAGGACGATATCGCCGATTCGCTCTGTGATTCCCTCAGCTCGTATCACGATGGGTGACCCGGCAGGGGCGCAACTCACGGTGGCGGCTTGCGCAAGCGCGGCAGGAATGCCGGCCGCAGACAGACAAAACACAAGAAATCCTACGCTTCGCATGGAAGCCCCCAACTCGAAACAATCATGGATTCAGAATGGATGGTGACCTATGCGGCCAGCTGTCCCGTGCGCTGGAACGTAATCAGAAGGAAGTCGGGCAGTGTACTACCGCTGTCTCGTTAATGGCCTTCTTTTGTATTCTTCCGTGGCCTCACCGCCATTATACTCACGAACGTCCCGCGTCACTCGCATCTTTTGTGTGTCCGTGCGCATCTGATGAGTAATTGGGTGAACGACACGCCCTGAGTTACAATCGGGTCAACGGTGTACCATGCCTGCAGCTTTGACACTGGCCGAGGAAATCCTTGAACTCAAGAGGGAGCGTCGAGCGATCCTGCTAGCCCATCATTATCAGGAATCCGAGATTCAGGAGCTGGCTGACGCAATCGGCGACAGTCTCGAACTGGCACGGAAGGCACGTGACTTCGAGGGCGATGTCATCGCGTTCTGCGGCGTGTGGTTCATGGCGGAAACCGCCAAAGTCCTGAACCCGGACAAGGTGGTTGTCGTGCCCGACCGCGAGGCAAGCTGCAGCCTGGTGGAAAGCTGCTCCGCCGAGCAGATTCGAGCCTTTAAGCAGCGCCATCCGGACCACGTTATCGTGAGCTACATCAATACGTCCGTCGAGGTGAAGGCAGAGAGCGATATTCTCTGCACCTCGCGCAACGCGGTGGACGTCGTCAACTCAATTCCGCCCGACAAACCGATTCTTTTCCTGCCCGACATCAACCTCGGGAATTACGTCAAGCAGCAGACGGGGCGGGAGAACATGCGCATCTGGCAGGGCGCCTGCATCGTCCATGCCACCTTCCCTGCCCGGCGGCTCACCAGGCTCCGCAGCGAGCATCCACAGGCTCTCGTGGCAGCCCACCCTGAATGTCCGGCGGATGTGCTTTCCATGGCCGACTTTATCGGCTCGACGTCGGCGATTATAAACTGGTGCGTGCAAAACGACGCCGCAGAGTTCATTGTCATGACCGAAAGCGGCATCAAGCACTCGCTGAGCAAGCTTGCCCCCCACAAGCGGTTCCACTTTGTTCCGAACGAACAGTGCAACTGCAGCGAGTGTCCCTACATGAAACGCAACACCCTGGAAAAGCTGCGTGACTGCCTGGCGAATCTCGAGCCGCGCGTGGAACTGAGCGCGGACCTCATCCAGCGGGCGCGAATTCCAGTCGACCGGATGCTGGCCATTAAGTAGGCTCTCCAATGAGCGGCGCTCCACTGGTCGATGGGTTCGGTCGCCTTCACGACAACCTGCGCATCAGCGTCACCGACCGCTGCAACATCCGGTGCTTCTACTGCATGCCGGAAACCGGCGTGGAATACATACCGCGGGCCGGAATCTTATCGTTTGAGGAAATCGAGCGGGTCGCGCGCGTAGCGGCCGGACTCGGGGTAAGCAAACTGCGCATTACCGGCGGAGAACCTCTTCTTCGCAAAGACCTCCCCGTCCTGATCGAAAAGCTTGCCGCCATTCCCGGAATCCGCGACATCGCTTTGACCACCAATGCAGTCCTGCTTAGCGAGCAGGCCGAAGCCCTCTACGCCGCGGGTCTGCGGCGCCTGAATATTCATCTCGACACGCTCGACCCCGAGCGCTTCCGGCAGATTACGAGGCGCGACGACTTGCCGAG
>JADGHK010000360.1 GCA_019686145.1 Bryobacteraceae bacterium
AATCGTAAGTCGTTCCAGCTTTTCGAGAAACGAGCGTTCAATCAGTGGCTGCTGCGGCATGACTCATCTCCGAACTTGGGTGACCTTGTCAACGAGGCAAGCCGCAAGACATTGATGGCTACGGTCGACATCCCCATATTGGACGTATTCACGCTCGATTCTAAACCAAATATTCGCGGCTGCGGCGCAGCGTGGGAGACTCTGCCGCGAGGGTGTCGGACTGAGAGCCGCTGGACTTACGATGAGGCGGCGACGACCTGGACGCTTCGGACGATTTCCGTTAACACGCTGTCCGGGGTTTGCCCGTCAGCATGTGCATCAAAATTCAAGATGATCCGGTGGCGCAAGACCGCCGGGGCGACGCTTCGAATGTCATCGATGCTGAGATGGAATCGCCCGTTCATCAGCGCAACAGCCCGTCCGCATTCAACCAGCGCCTGGGCGCCTCGCGGAGAGCTGCCGTAGCGAATGTATTTGGTTGCCATCGGGTGGGCATGCACTGTTCCCGGCTGCGTCGCCATCACTACATCCACAGCATAGTCCTGAACATGCCGGGCCACCATCACCTGGCGGCAAATGGATCGCAACTCGAGGATTGTGTCCCGGTCGATGACCTGCGCAATCTGAACTTCTTCGCTCTGAATGGTTCTTTCGACGATCCGGTTCAGATCATCACGGGAAGGATAACGTACGAGAATCTTCATCAGGAACCGGTCCAGCTGCGCCTCAGGAAGCGGATAGGTTCCTTCCATCTCGATCGGATTCTGCGTGGCCATTACCAGGAATGGTGCTTCAAGCTCATGGGTGGTCGTACCGCTGGTGACGGTCCGCTCCTGCATCGCTTCGAGCAGGGCGGATTGCGTTTTCGGGGTCGCACGGTTGATTTCGTCAGCAAGTACGAGGTTCGAGAAGATGGGGCCGGGCTGGAAGCGAAGGCCTTTTCCCCCGCGCTCGTCCGTTTCGATGATCATGCTGCCGACGATGTCGGCTGGCATGAGATCGGGAGTGAATTGAATGCGGGAGTATTTGAGCCGGAGGACACGGGAAAGGGTTCGAAGCAGTGTCGTCTTGCCGAGGCCGGGTACACCTTCCAGGAGCACGTGGCCACCCGCAAGCAGGCAAACCAGGACGCCGTCAACGACGTCCTGTTGCCCGACAATGACTTTCCCGATTTCCTCGCGAACCTGATGAAGCTGGTTGACGGCTGTCGGTATCTTCTCTTCGATCCGCACAACTCCATTTTAGAGCATGCCGACGAAGGAGCCGAATTATTTTAGCTCCGGCTCAATAGCTCGACGCGCTCGCCCACTGTTTGTGCGAAATGATTCAAGATGCTGGACATCTCTTCCAGCGCAAGGCGGCTTTGACGCAAGCTAAAGCGACGGCCGATCCAATACCACACCTGGACAAGCGCATAATCCACCGCCAACGTCTTCTGTTCGATGTCGAGAGACCGGAAGGGAAACCTGCTTGGTCCGCTCAGCAGATACGACAGGAACTTGTAATCCCGCTGCAACAACTCGTACAAATCGTCCAGGCGTCGTCCAGCTTCTTCCGTTTGCAACTGACGTTGTACTTCGCGGAAGTTGAGTTGGTTGGCCTCCGCAACTTGACCCGCATAATCCTTGGCTGGCGCCGTTCTCAGAATCAGCAGGCAGCTATAACGGAACCAGTAGGCAAACAAAATCAGAGACAGAACAAGAATCACCAAACTTGATATCATTCAGTTCCTCCGTCGCAGATCGAGCCCCTGGCCGTTTCTGGATCGATCTATTCAAACAGAGAGTAACACCTGTCCAGAACGCCTAGCAAGCACTTTTATCCGTATTAAGGCGAAAAACGACTAATAAATGCGCCGTTAGACGCGCTACCTCCCGGCGAAGGTCATATCTCCTGGCTTCGCGTCCTGCCGCTGGCAGTATTCGGCATACAATTTCCCATAGCTGTCCGTAACATAATCCGTTTCTTTATAGCCAAGGCGAGCGGCGGTCTCGTCAATCCAGGACCCCGGCCCTTCGAGCTCCAGAAAAACTCCAATTGGCGTGTCGTCTACGGTGACCAAACCAGGTTCGTTCGGACGGGCGTACTCGGCACGGTACTTCTCGTATCGAAAGGTGACTTGCAAGCCAATTTTTTCCAATATTTTGCAAAAGATTGCGCCGTCGGATACAGCTACTTCCAGCTCCTCCCGGGATTTGTGTTTTCCGGCTGTGGCTGGACCTTTATAAGTGAGGGTGGACTGACCGCGAGCCGATCGCAATCGCAACAGGCATCCGTTTCGCCGCAGAGTGGCGTCCGGGGTGTCAAAGACCCAGTTGAACTCGTGCGCCCGTTCTGAAATTACATGAAATCCCTCACGTCTAAGCAGTTCCTCTGCTTTTGCAACGCTTTCGATCCTGATTTTCACTTCCGTTTCCTGTTGCTGCTGGTTCATGCTAGCAACAGTGTACCGAGCCACAGATCGTCCTTCGATTCACCCGGCAGGGGTGTACCTAAGGCCCGGGCAGGTCATGCATTTGGGAATGCAGTAACAGGATTGATTGAGTTTTTTAGTGCCATTGAAAGCGGGAAGGGGTAAGCTCAAGCATTTATGAACCGTCGACATTTCCTTGCGACCGCTCTCGCTCTCGGAGCCAGCAACCCTCTTCCGGTTTGGAGTGCTCCGAAGTACCCGGCGAACCCTTTCAGTTTGGGAGTCGCTTCGGGGGACCCTTGGCCTGACGGCGCCGTTTTGTGGACGCGGCTTGCGCCGAAGCCTTTGGAAGGTGGCGGAATGCCGGAGATGAACGTGGCGGTGGAGTGGATGGTGTCGGAAGATGAGTCGATGCGCCGCATTGTCCGGCGAGGAACGGCTATGGCGACGCCCGCGCTCGCCCATTCCGTGCACGTTGAGGTTGGAGGGCTGGGGCCCGGCCGCTGGTACTGGTATCAGTTCCGATCGGGATCGGAGATCAGCCCGATCGGGTGTTTCCGGACCGCTCCAGCTCTGGGGGCGGACGTGGAAACAATCCGGTTCGCCTTTGCCTCCTGCCAGAGCTACACCTACGGGTACTACACGGCCTACCAGCACATGTCGGAGGAAAATCTGGACTTTGTGGTACACCTCGGCGACTACATCTACGAAAAGGGCTATGCCGGCAAGACCAGGCAGCATCTCGTTCCGGAAGTCTTTACGCTCGCGGAGTACCGCAATCAGTACGCCCTTTATAAGAGCGATCCTCTCCTCCAGAAAGCGCACGCCGCTTTCCCGTTCATTACAACCTGGGACGATCACGAGGTGAGCAACAACTACGCCGACTTCCGGCATGAACGCGACATGCCGAGAGAGGAGTTCCTGAAGCGGCGCGAAGCCGCCTACCAGGCTTATTACGAACACCTCCCGCTCCGGCGGGCCTCCCTGCCGTCCGGGCCGAACATGCGGCTTTACCGCCGTCTCGACTTCGGCCGCCTGCTTCGTCTGCATGTGCTCGATACGCGGCAGCATCGGACGGATCAGCCGTGCGGGGATGGTCAGAAACCGGCGTGCGATGAGGTTCGGGCTCCGGGGCAGACAATGCTCGGGAGCGCGCAGGAGAAGTGGCTCGAAAGCGGTCTCATGAATTCGAAGGCGCTTTGGAATGCGCTCGGCCAGCAGGTCATGTTTACCCACCAGGATTTCGACCCGGGCGATGGGAAGCGCTACAGCATGGACTCCTGGAGCGGATACCACCTTGCGCGCGAGCGTGTGGTCGAGATGCTTTCGCGCAAGGGGACTTCGAACCCGGTGATTCTCACAGGCGACGTTCACGCCAATTGGGTAGGCGAGGTTCGAATGGATATTCGCAACCCGGAATCCCGGTGCGTAGCCACCGAATTCGTCGGGACGTCGATCAGTTCCGGTGGGGACGGGGTCGACATGCGGCCCGGGCTGGAAAAGGTGCTGTCCCACAATCCGCAGATTCG
>JADGHK010000004.1 GCA_019686145.1 Bryobacteraceae bacterium
CAAGTGGGACGCCCAGTTCGACGAGATTCTGAAGATGCTAGGCATCAAAGCGCGGCTGCATCATAAGCCGCGTGCGATGTCGGGCGGCGAACAGCAGCGAGTCGCCATCGCACGAGCGATCGTGAATGAACCGGCGATCCTTCTCGCCGACGAGCCGACAGGAAACCTGGACACCGAGAACTCGAATACCGTCCTCAATCTTCTACGGGATCTGAACAAGCGCCTGAATCAGACAATCCTCATGATCACGCACAATCCAGAGGCCGCGGCATTCGCCGACCGCATCGTTCAAATGCGCGACGGCCGGATTGTGTCGTGAGTTCGCGAGAAATCAAGCTCCGAGGCCGGGCCCGTCCAGCAGCCTGGTGTTCATGACTCCGTTCCGGATGGTGAATATCCCTGGAAATTTCTCGTCCCACCCCTTATTAGCTGCGGGGACATACTGCCGCGCATTTGCCTCAACGGCTGCGACTTGCGGGACGTGAGCCGCGAGCCCGGCGGAGTGGATCAGCGAGGCGCCCGGGCATGTCAAATCCTGTACGCAGAGAAACATTTTGTACTTCTGCGCCGCCGCACCCATCAGAAGGGCCTGGGTCTGTCCTTTGCACGCCTTCAGGGCCGCGCCCGAATAACCCATCTCGCGAGCCAGGAGCAGGCTTTCCTGATCCGTCAGCGACTCGTCGATGACTACGGGCCGGAGTTTGGCCGCCTCATGCATGACATTCGCGCGATTCTTCTTCAGATCGCGGGCCGTGGGCTGCTCGATATACTGAATGCGCTCAAATCCGGCAGGCGTCCGCTCCTTCACCTGCCTGACAAAGTCGAGCAGATACTGGACGTTCGGGCACTTCTCATTGAAGTCCAGCGAATAGAACCACTTTGTGACGCCGCGCTCCTTCTGGCATTGAGCGGTGACGCGATCCACCGCCACAACCCGCTCGACGTCCCACTTTAAGTCTTCCCCATTGAGCTTGATCTTGATGTGGGTCAGCCCGTCGCTTTTGATCCACTCCGGGAGCGTCTCCGGCAGCCCGTCGTTGATACGTTGCTTAATGTCCGCATCCACGAGGGGATCCACCGCTCCCACGAGGTGGTAGAGCGGCAGTGAGGGTTTCGCCTTCTTCAACACGTACCGGTCCAGGTACTCGCCCTTGAACTCAGGGCCAAGATACCGGGAAAGGTCGTGTCTCATGAATTCTTTGCTGTAGGTGCTATAGCAATTCAGACCGTGAAGCTTCCCGTAGGCGTCATGAATCGCCGCATCAAACGGGCTGGCGACGACCAGAGTGCAGAGCTTCGGGACCGGTTCCGTGAGCTTCAGTTCCTTCGACACTTCAGCCGCCGCCTTCAGGTACTCGGGCTCCAACGCGACGTTGATGTCAATCGGGTGGCCGCTTTCCTTGTAGCCGTTCGTGATCCTGGAGACGCGCTCGGTCAGCGCCTTCATTGCCTGCAGCGTCCGTTCATAGGGCATGGTCTTGGAGGGGAACGACCATACATTTCCCAAAGGCATGGCGCTGTACCCTCGCGAGATCTTCCCGGACTCGCTTCGGATGACGGCGTGCACCGTCAGTATGGTGCATTTGTCGACAACTGTGCCACCGAACTTGATCGGCGTCCGATATTGGTAGTCCGCGTACTCGAACCGGACCTCCTCAACACGTACTTCGTTCGATTTGGCCGCAAGAATGTGGAATGGGCGCAGGAGACCCGCGGCGGGTGCGATCGCTGCGTGGCGGAGTAGTGTACGTCGCGAGATCATCAGTCGAAGCTCCAGACGGAATATTCTTTCACAGAAAATTGCGGGGAGTGAGCCCTGCATCGGCCAGCCGGAACCCGAGTGCGAGTTCCGGTGTCTATCCGTGCGAAGGCGCCGGCAGCCCAAATTCGAAAACAAGCAGGCAGCATTCAAGGCGAAGGCACGGGAGTATTCGTCGACGGCGTGCGTGGTGTGCCTGCAGGAAAGGGGTGCTTATGTTCGAACAGTCGATGCTCGCAAAGCCGAGCCGTAAACGCGGCGCGATCACGATCGTGCTATCCACGGCTGCGGAGTCCGGTCTGGTTTGCCTGGCTGTCTTACTGCCGCTGCTCAATCCGCCTGCGATGCCTGAAGCCGCGCTTCTGAGGGGATTGACCACCCCGTCGTCGCCGCGCGGCTCAACGCCGAAGCAGCTCGATGCGGTGAAGATCGTCGAAGCCAAGGCGATTCCGCGTCAGTTCGACGGCTCGCGTCTGATGGCGCCCCGGGAGATTCCAAGGAAAGTGGAGATCATCGACGACGGGGATCTGCCGCTCGTGGCGGCTACGGCATGCACTGGCTGCGTGCCTGGAGGCATAGGAGCTCCAGACTCTCCGAGTATCGGCGTGATCAGCGGGATTGGTTTCGAACAGCCGCCCGTGCCGCCGCCACCACCGCCCGCAAAGCCTCCCGCTGAGGAGAACGTTGTACAGCGCATCCCGAGAGGCGGCGACGTGCAGGAAGCCATGATCCTGAAAAGGGTGATGCCGGAGTACCCGCAGATTGCCCGCCAGATGCGCGTCTCCGGAGTCGTCCGCTTGATCGGAGTCATTGGCACAGATGGCCGGATTCAGCAATTGCAGGTGGTCGAGGGCCATCCACTGCTTGTGAAGGCAGCCCTCGACGCAGTCCGCCAGTGGGTGTATCGTCCGACGCTTTTGAATGGCAAGCCGGTGGAGGTGATAGCGCCGATCGAGGTGAACTTCCGGCTTAACTAGAGCTGCTCGGGATCCGGGCGCGGCGCGCACGCCGGCTCCCCGCGATCTTCACGGCAAGCACAAGGATCACGAAGAGCGCTGCGGCAAGCATGAGCAGTTCCGTAACATGAGCCTTCAGATAGTCCAGCGCTCCTTCCTGAAACTGCACGCCGAGATACGCAAGGCCAAAGTAACGCGGCAAGCGCGCCGCGAGGACGACGGCCAGGAACGTCGCCGGGTGAACGTCGAATACGCCGGCGCATAGTACAAAGACCTTCATGGGCAGAGGGATGGGCAGCAGCGCCGGAATGAAAACCGTGATCAGGCCGTACGTATGAAACCACTCTCGAAGCTTCGCCGCCCGCGGAGAGGCGCTGGTGTGCCGGTGCAGCAAGACTTCGCCACCCGCCTTCGCGATATAGAACAAACCCATTGAGCCAATCGCAGACCCGGCAACTGCGAGTCCCGCGCTCAGATACGCAAGATCGGGCCTCGTGGAGGATAACACCACCAGCAGAGCATCCACTCCTCCCGGAATCGGCACGCCAGCGGAATCCAGCGCCGCCAGGATGAAAACGCCCAGGGGCCCCCATTCGAATAGTGTTTCAATCAGCTGTCTCAACCAATCATCTCCAGCAAAGCCGCCTCGTCGATTACTGGAATGCCAAGAGTGCGGGCTTTGTCCAACTTCGATCCCGGATTCTCGCCGGCCACGACGTAATCGGTATTCCTGCTCACGGACCCCGCGACGGTTCCTCCGGCGGCTTCAATGCGTGATTTCGCTTCCTCTCGCGTCAAATTGGGCAGAGTGCCTGTCAGCACAAACGTCTTGCCTTCGAGCTTCCCTCCAGGTTTCCTGCGGACTTCATAGGTGAACTGGAGCCCGGCCACCCGCAAACGCTCCACCAATTCCCGGTTGTGGGACTCATCGAAGAAGCGGCGGATGCTGTCCGATACCTTCGGTCCGACCTCTTCGACTCGCTGGAGCTCCTCTCTGTCAGCATGCGCGATTGCATCGAGGCTCCCGAAAGCTTCCGCCAGCAGCGCTGCGGTCCTTTCTCCCACAAAAGGGATGCCAAGTGCATTCAGCACCCGCGGCAGGGGTACGTGCTTCGACCGCTCAATATTGTCAATGAGCTTCTTCGCAGACTTTGTACCCATGCGGTCGAGCTTCGTGAGGTCCTCGACTGTCAGGTCAAAGAGATCGGCGACGTTCCGAACCATGCCGCGGTCCACTAACTGGTCGACCAGCGCGTCGCCTAACCCGTCGATGCCCATGGCGCTGCGAGATGCGAAGTGAAGAATCGATTCTTTCAGCCTTGCGGGACAGTTTGTATTGATGCACCGGCTGGCCGCTTCTCCTGGCTCCCGGACAACATCTCCATTGCACACAGGACACTGCTTTGGCATTTGAAACGGACGGCGGTGTTCCCCCTGCTTCGTGACGCGGACCACTTTCGGGATGACGTCGCCGCTGCGCTCGATCAGGACCGTGTCGCCAATCTCCACCCCCAGCCGCTTGATTTCGTCCTCGTTGTGGAGCGTCGCCCGGGCGACGGTCACGCCGCCGACATTGACTGGCCGCAGATGGGCTACCGGTGTCAGCGTGCCGGTCCGCCCCACCTGCACCTCGATGTTGTCAATTACCGTCTCCGCCTGGCGCGCCGCATATTTGAAGGCAATCGCCCAGCGCGGCGCTTTCGCAGTGAAACCCAGCTTGCGCTGCTGGCTGATTGCATTTACCTTGACGACAACTCCGTCGATTTCATAAGCCAGAGTCTCGCGCTTCTCTTCCCATTCGCGGTAAAAGGCAACGACATCATCGACGTTGTTGCAGAGCCTCCGGTTCTTATTGACTTTGAATCCGAGACGGGCCAGCGCTTCAAGGCACTCCCAGTGGGTTTCATAGTATGGCTGCCCGTCGACGAGCAGCAGGTAAGCGTAATATTCGAGCTGGCGTGATGCAGTGATTGCCGGTTCGAGAACCCGAAGGGATCCGGCAGCCGAGTTGCGAGGATTCGCATAGAGAGGGAGGCCACGCGCGGCGCGCTCCGCATTCAAACGCTCAAAGGCCCGCAAATGCATGATCACTTCGCCGCGCACCTCAAATGCCGGCAACTCGGACTTGACGCGCAGAGGCAGTGTGTGGATCGTTCGCGCGTTATCGGTCACGTCCTCGCCCACGGCGCCGTCTCCCCGCGTAATCGCTCTCGAAACGAGGCCATCGCGGTAATGGACTGCCATGGACAACCCGTCGAGCTTCAGCTCCGTCACATACTGATACGGCTCTCCGCGCAGGCCTTCGCGAACGCGCCGGTCGAAATCGCGAAACTCATTTTCGTTTAGTGCATTGTCGAGACTGAGCATCGGCGAGCTGTGGCGGACCTTGACAAACCCTTCCCGCGGCTTTCCGCCGACTCGCTGCGTGGGTGAGTCGGGCGTGACGAATTCGGGATGCGCCTTCTCGAGCTCCTGGAGTTCCCGGACGAGGCGGTCGAACTCGGCATCCGTAATTTCAGGCTGATCGAGAACGTAGTACAAATACTCGTGCCGGCGTATTTCATCCCGGAGATGCTCAATTCGTTGACGAACGGATTCGGACATTGGCGTTTTATAATGACTCTAGCAACGGAGTAGCCCGGTATCGCTATCTATCGGAATATTTTTCTTATCTTCAACCCCACCGCGGGGCGTCTTAGCCGTTCGAAGGGGCGTCTACTCCAAGCTAGCATTGAGGCGCTTGAAGCCGCCGGGCATCGCGTGAGCTGCGTGCCTACAACCGGCCCCGGAACTGCCTCTGCTCTCGCCCGCGAAAGCATCCAAAACGGCGCCGACCTGGTTCTTGTGGCTGGCGGCGATGGCACGATCAACGAAGCCGTCAATGGCATGATCGGCTCCGCCGTTCCTATTGCGATTCTGCCTGCCGGCACCGCCAACGTGCTCGCCGCAGAGCTGGGCATGAAGCTGCGCGCGGACCGGGCCGCTCTGAAGCTCCACGAACTTGTTCCTGTCCGGGTTGCGGTTGGCCTGCTCCACAGCCTTGAGCTTGCTGGTAGCCCGGGACGAACCGGGTCGCGGTATTTCCTGCTGATGGCGGGCGTCGGCCTGGACGCGCGCATCGTGTACAACTTGAATCTGCGGATGAAGGCATCCCTCGGAAAGCTGTCCTACTGGCTCGGCGGCTTTAGCCAGATCGGCCAGCGGCTGGAAGAGTTTGACGTTCACGCGAACGATCGTGTCATCCGCTGCAGTTTCGCCCTGATTAGCCGCGTCCGTAATTACGGGGGCGATCTCGAAATTGCGTGGAATGCCAGTTTGCTCAGGGACGATTTTGAGGCAGTGCTCTTTCAGGGAGAGAGCACAACCCAGTATTTGCGCTACCTCGCCGGCGTGATTGCCCACAGCCTTGACGGGATGGAAGGAGTCTCCGTCCTGCACACTCGCAAAATCGAATTGTCGCCTGCGACCGAAAGGGCTGTATACATACAGGTCGACGGTGAAATCGCAGGCCGCTTGCCAGCCTCTGTAGAGATTGTTCCCGACGCTTTGACCGTCCTTGTGCCGCGAGAGTACGTGGAACAGTCTGCCAGTCTTCGCGATGGCTCGAGCGAAAAGCTCGTGCGCGGATAGCTGCGGGCAACCTGCATCTGGTTTGTAAGACGTTATTGGAACGAATCGCCTTCCACTCGATAACGTCCTCGCTTCTGCACCTCGAACTCACGCTACCGTGCGGGCGGGAAGCGGTTCGACCTTCGGGATCTTGCAGCGTACTCGTGCGGCGATTCCGGTAGGATAGAACGAGATATGACCGAGCCGGCTTCGGAGCAGCCCTATTTCGATCCCACCTCTCGGGCAACTCCAGCAATCGCGGTCCGCGACTTGAGGAAAGTGTACGGATCGAAGGCGGCGGTCGACGGCCTTACATTCGATGTTCCCCGCGGCTGCTTCTTTGGATTCCTGGGGCCGAACGGCGCCGGAAAGACAACAACGATCAAGATGCTGATGGGACTCTCCACGCCCACTTCCGGCAGCATCGAGATTCTGGGGCTTCCGATGCCAGAGCGCGCGCTGGAGATCAAGAGCCGGCTCGGCCTTGTGCCTGACGAATCGCTCCTCTTCGATCATTTGACAGGACAGGAGTTCGTGGAGTTTGTCGGGCGCATGTACGGTTTGGATCGCAGCCTTGCCCGGCAGAGGGCTAAGGAATTGATGGAGCTCTTTGAGCTGGACACCGCACAGCGTAAGTTAATCGGCGAATATTCCAAGGGCATGCGGAAGCGGGTCGCGATGGCTGCTTCGCTGATCCACCGGCCGCAGCTTTTCCTGATGGACGAACCCTTTGAGGGAGTCGACGCCGTTGGAGCCCGGCTCATGAAGGATCTGCTTCTTGACCAGGTACGGCAGGGCGCCACAGTCTTCCTGACCTCGCACGTCCTCGAAGTCGTAGAGCGGCTGTGCGACCGCGTCGCCATCATTCATCAGGGAAAACTCGTCGTGAATGAAACGATGGCCGAGCTCCGTTCCGGCGCCGAGAGCCTGGAGGATATCTTCGTGCGAGTTGTCGGCGTCGAGCGAGGAAATGAGAATCTGACCTGGTTGTAAGCAGATGAATCGGCAGATCGCAGCCATCGTCTGGGCGCAATGGCGCTCCATCAGGAACGCATATCCCCGGGCGGGCAGGGGCGAGTTCCTGCTGACCTCGCTTCTGTCGACCGTCTGGTATGGCTCGTGGGGACTTGGCGCGATACTCGTTGCGCAGATCATGGCGGAGGCCAGTTTCGACGCGCTTCTTCGAGCACTTCCCGTCGCTCTTCTGTTTGGATTCCTCTACTGGCAGGCAATCCCGGTGCTCATGGCGAGCATGGGAGCTTCCATCGATTTCCGGAAGCTTTTGGCCTACCCGATCCCCTTCGGAAGACTGTTTGGCATTGATGTGCTCCTGCGCGTCACAACGGGCCTGGAAGTACTCCTCCTCACAGGCGGTGCCGCCGCCGGACTGGCCTTCAACCCGCACGTCCCCTGGTGGGGTTCCTTCTTCTTCCTGCCTTTCACGCTCCTCAACATGATGGTTTCGGTCGGTGTCCGCGATCTGCTGGCCCAGGTTTTCGCACGGAAGCGCCTGCGAGAGATCGGGATCCTCACGCTGATCCTGGCTGCGGGCTTGCCGCAGCTCCTGCTGCTCACCGGTGTTCCAGCGCCCGCACGCCGCCTGTACGGCTCTCTGATGCTTGGGTTCTGGCCGTGGACAGCGAGTGCGCATCTGGTAACGGGGGTGCTTTCGATCGAACCACTGGCAGCAATGGCGGTCTGGCTCGCGGCGGGCTATGCCTTTGGCCGGTGGCAGTTCGAACGCGGACTGCGGCTCGAGAAGGAAGCCTCAGAGCCGGCTGGCGCAGGCGGCCAGGTCCGTTTCGCCTGGAGCGAGCGCTTCTTTCGCATTCCCTCGCTCCTCTTCCACGATCCGCTGGGCGGTCTGATCGAGAAAGAACTCCGCTTTCTGACGCGCGCGCCGCGGTTCCGTCTGGTCTTCCTGATGGGGTTTTCCTTCGGCCTCATGGTCTGGCTGCCGCTTGCTTACAGCGGAGGCAGTCCTGACCAGAGCTTCTTCGGCGAGAACTTCCTCACCTTCGTCAGCGTGTACGCCTTAATGCTCCTCGGCGAGGTCACGTTCTGGAACACCTTCGGCTTCGACCGTAGCGCAGCGCAAATCTACTACGTGATGCCCTTGCGGTTTCGGACTGTTCTGATCGCGAAAAATCTCAGCGCAGCCGCGCTGGTGCTATTGGAGCTGATTGCCGTCACGGCAGTCTGCCTGGTGTTGCGCCTTCCGGTTCCTGCCGCCAAGATTCCCGAGGCCTTCGCCGTGACGCTGGTCATGATGACCTACCTTCTTGCGATCGGCAATCTCTCCTCGACGCATTACCCGCGTCCTGTCGACCCCGTTCAATCCTGGCGTGCCGGGGGAGCAGGAAAGTTCCAGGCTATGCTGCTGCTGCTCTATCCCCTCGTCTCGGCTCCGATCGCCTTTGCTTACCTCGCCCGGTGGGCGTTCGAAAGCACCCTGGCTTTCTATTGCGTCCTGAGCCTCGCTGCTCTCCTGGGCACAATTCTCTACGCGGTGGCGATGGACTCGGCAGTCGCTGCAGCGGAAGGACGAAAGGAAACGATTCTCAGTACCCTCTCAAAGAGCAGCGGTCCGATCGCGATGAGCTAGCTGGCGCGGGACTGCCTGCGCAGCTTCTCGACGGACTCGGCAATGGCTTTCCGGATTTCCTCCCGCGCCTCATCGCTTGCGTATTGGCGGCGAGGCCAGAAGAATCCTTTCATGCCATCCCCACGTTTCCTGGGCATGACGTGAACGTGCAGGTGGGGCACGGTCTGGCTGACCTTGACATTCACTGCAACGAACGACCCTTCCGCCCCCAGCGCATCTTCGAACGCGCGGCCGATCAGCCTCACGTGCTCAAACACTGGCGATGCAAGTTCGGGAGGGAGATCCAGGAGTGTGTCGACGTGCCGCTTCGGCACAACCAGAGTGTGTCCGTGCAGGACCGGACTTCGATCGAGGAATGCCAGGCTGTGCTCATCCTCACTGACAATCTGGGCCGGGATCTCTCGGGCAATGATCTTACAGAAAAGACAATCGCTCATGACTCGTGCTGCTGTTCTGGTCCTTTTGGCTCCGTTTCCTGCCGCACAATTTCGTCGATCTTGTCTTTCACGTCTCCGGTGATCCAGACGCCGTCGCACTGCGAACAGACGAAGGCCGGCACATTGTCGAAGACAAAAATCTCCTCTCCCTTTTGCACCTGATGTGTGATGAGCTGCGGTATCAGAGTCCCGCCGCAGACCGCGCAGCGCTGCGGGATGCCTTCGTCTGTCATCAACCTTTGCCGGTCGCCTGAAGACGCAGGAGTCCTCGAGCCTCTTTCATCACTGGCCCGTAGACCTCCTTGTCAAATGGCGGGCAGCCCGTCGGCCACTGGCCAAGCGGATGATCCTTCCGGCGCATCAGCCACGTGCAGTACGTGAGCGTCTTGCAGACACGGCGCTCGTCGAGTTCACCACGCTCCATGACAGCGCGCGCGAAATCAGGGTAGGCCAAAGCTCCCCGGCCTATTCCGAAGAAGCGGATCGCTCCTTCGTCGATCTTCCGGGCAGCGGCGTTGATGCAGTACTTCTGGAGCCAGCTATAGCCCGTCCCGACCATTGGCAGATCGGGAAACGATTGCTGAAGCTCGCCAGCGATGCGGAAGTGCCGGTCGACTCCGTGGAGCGGATGCTCGGGTTGCTCGTAGTTGCCGTCGTCGGGTTTCTCGAAAGGACGTCCGATATGCGGATTGTAGTAGGGACAGCCGAGCGAAACGTTCAGCAGCTCGAGCCCCCATTCGCGGAACCACGCAATCGCCTGTTTCACCTCCGTGAGGTCGTCCTTGAGCGGGTCGTTCGGGTCGACGCCCCAGCCGTACAGGTACGGCACGGGATATTCGAATGGCACGCCAATTCCGGTCGCTTCGTCGCGCCCGTAAGGGATGCCGTCGAAGCAGCCAAGGCGCATGCACAGCATCAACTCTCTGCCGTACTTCGCGCGAATCTTCCCCATGATGTTGCGGATGATTCGCGTCCGGTTCTCGAGGGATCCGCCATAGCGCCCCTCGCGCGTCTTGGCGCCCAGAAGCTCCGACAGGAGGTAGCCGTGTGTGGCTTTGATATCAATGGCCCGAAAGCCCGCCTCAATCGCAAGGCCCGCGGCAGCGACGAAGTCGTCCTCCAACCGCTCCAGTTCATCGTCCGAGATGACGGGATAATCGGACGGGACGTTCGTCTTCCGGTCAATCAGGGGGTTGTGATACGCGATGATCCGCTTGGGAACGCTATAGCGGCCCGAGTGGGTGAGCTGTAGCGGCACAATGACATCGTCGTTGGAGCCGAACTCCTCCCGGTGCACGCTCAGCATCTTTTCGAGCAGTCTCCGGAAATCGCCGACGTTGTTCTTTGTGATCCAGAGCTGACGTGTGTTTGCTCGCCCGTCTTCCCGGACAGCGGTGGCTTCAAACCAGATCAGTTTGGCGCCACCGCGTCCGAAACGCTCGTACCTCCTCCACGTCAACTCTCCGGGGCGGCCGTCAAGTTCTCCGTCGCACCCCTCCATGGGGTGGATCGCCATAGAGTTACCGGCACACCGGGAACCGACTTGCACCCGCCTCGTGAGAATTTCTCGGACCTTTTGAGGATCGTCTTCAAAGCGAACATGCGTCGCGCCCAGGGCTTCAGCGCTTCGCCGCAGCTCGCTGAGCGTCTTGTACTGAAAGTGTCTCATCTCTCTTTCCGCTTCCCGGAAGGGCGAGAATTGCAGTTGCGCCCACGGCCGCCAGGACAAACACAATCGTCAAGGCGGAACTGTAGTTGCCGTCCGCATCATGAATCCGGGACACCAGGAGCGGGATCCACGTCTGACCAATCGTGTCGGTCGGCAGAATGACCGCCATGGCGCGAGCGAGAGAACTGACCCCAAACCGGTCGGCGGCCATCAGCGGGATCAGCATGTAGTCGGCGCCCATTCCAAAGCCGAACAGCAGCGCAAAGACGTACATAAAGCCGGGCTGCTGCGGCGTGACGAGATGTAGCAGCGGGATGGTTGACGCCACAAGGACGTAGGTGACTGCCATCACCAGCTTCTTGTTGTACTTGTCGGCAAGCGCGCCCATAATGATCCGGCCGCCGATGCTCGAGAAGAGGATGCAGAGTGTGGCATTACCAAAAAGCTCGTTCAACTGGATCTGATCCGTGAAGCCCTGCTCCAGAAACACCAGCTTCATATGTTGGTTGATGGAGCCGATCGAGCCGATCGAGCAGAAACTTCCAATCGTCAGAAGCCAGAAGGCGGGCTGGCGCAGCAATTCGCGGAAGGGCTTTGGCGGCTCGGCGGGTTTCTCATCCTCGATCGTTCGCTCACCGTCCGGCACCTGCCCCAGCTCCGACGGCTTGTCCTTCATCAAGAACAGCGCAATGGGCCATGCCAGGAACATCAGGCAGCCGAAAGCAATCAGGGCCGCTCGGAAATCAAACGCGGCGGTGAGAGGAGCGGCAATAAACTTCGCTGAAATGCCGCCAAAGACGCCCACGCCAAGGTAAACCACGGCCATCGCCTTGCCCCGTCTCTTCCGGAACCAATGGGACACAATGACCTGGTGCGCGATCGGACCCGAGAAGATGTAGCCTCCTATGTACAGGAACCAGAGAGCGTAGTACGTGGCCAACGAGCCGCTCATCGTGCCAAAGCCGATGAAAGCAAGCGCCGTGAGTCCCGTCCCGATAATGATCATCTTCCTCGGGCTGAACCGGTGGACCAGCAGTGGACCGACCCATAAGGTAGCCAAGGCGGCAACCGGAAAGCCTAATGTGATCTCCGTCGTGCTCCAGCCGAACGTCTTCTTGTAGTAGTCGTAGAAAAACGGCCCGCCATAGTAAGGGATCCCGACAGCGATGCCGAAGGTAAAGAAGGCAAAGACCGTGATCCACCAGCCGTAAAATTTCTCTTTCATAACAGACGGCGCTCCTGGAAGATGACCTCTCACTTTACCACAGCACCACAGCGAGTTCTTCTGGGCGCGTTCTTCTACATGAATCTTTTTGAATATCGAGGCAAAGTCTCATAGGCTGGAAGTATGAGCCAGCAAGAGACGGCAACGCTTGGCGGCGGCTGCTTCTGGTGCCTGGAAGCAGTGTACAACCGCATGGAGGGGGTGCTGTCGGCTGAGTCGGGATACATGGGCGGGCACACGGAAAACCCGACCTATCAAGAGGTTTGTTCGGGAGAGACTGGCCATGTCGAGGTCGTACAGATCACCTTCGACCCTGCCATCGTTTCCTTTAGGGAGATCCTCGATGTGTTCTTCACAATCCACGATCCCACCACCCTCAACCGGCAAGGCAACGATGTAGGGACGCAGTACCGCTCGGTGATCTTCTACCACAGCGAGGAACAAAAGAGGATTTCCGAGCAGGTGATCCGCGAGCTGGACGCCTCAGGAGCCTACCGCGACCCAATCGTCACCGCAGTGGAGCCAGCCGGCAAGTTCTATAAGGCGGAGGAGTACCACCAGGACTACTTCGAGAAGAATCCTCGCCAGCCCTATTGCATGTTTGTTGTGTCGCCGAAGGTAGAGAAGTTTCGAGAAAAGTTTTCAAACCGGGTGAAGACGGGGGCCTAGCCTCCCGCTACTTCCGGCTCGAGTATTTGTTCAGGGTCGCGAGAAATTGGGAAGCGGCCTCTGGCGGCTTCACGTCTGTCGTCAGAATTGTGCGGTTCTCCAGGGCTTGGCCGTAAAGCGCCTTGTTGACGTCTACGTCCTGCCGGAGTGTCGCGCCCTGTAAGGACACACCCGCAAACACGCCGCGGGAACGCGACCAGGAGAGGATTTCCGCCGTCAGAAAGGCGTCGGTTTGCGCCGTCGAGGAGCGCCCGACAGGGCCGGCGGCAATTGAGGCGTCCCCTCCGAGCGTGAACCGGCTGGAGAGTAATCTCTTCATGCCCCGTTCATTCATCACGAGCATGACCACATCTGTCTCCGAGCCGCCAATTTGAAAGCCAATGCTGCCACCCTCCACCCGGACGGCAGCCGGAGAGGACCATCCGATCTTATTCGGTTTGCGGCACGAAACGAAGCCCCGCCCGTACTTGCCGCCTACGATAAACGCGCCTTTTTTCAAGCCGGGAACGACTACCGCGCATTCCGCCTTCTCGAGAAGGTCCTGAGGAATCGCCCGGTCTTTCGATTGCATTACTTCGTTCAGCACTTCCGCAGCAGCATTCAAGCGCCGGATGTCGTTCGATTGTCCGAAGGCAACAGACGCAGCCAGAATCATCAGCGGCAAACAGTGTGCTTTCATAGCCTCTCCTACTGACGACATCGGTAATTCTACCAGACGATCAGTAAGAGAACACTGTTACCCTGCATGTTTTCCGCGCATCTTCACGCTTGATAGCGCCGTGACATGCTTAATAGTACGAAACCGATCATCAGAATCACACCAACGGCGATCCACGGGTCAGGAACGTTCAATAGCTGCGCGGCCAGAACCAGCGCCCCGATCACGGCGACCAACCCGAGCAGATACAATGCCGTGGCCATAACATACCCCCACCCTTACCGTTGCAAAGAGCATGCCACTCGCACGTTGCCAAGGCGGAGCCCGGTCCGCCGGTCGAAGGAGGCAGCGAAGATTAAAAAAATTGATTGTTTCGCACAGGATTTGTGCAAACGGTTACCGGCGTGTTATTCTGGGATCGACTTTGCACTTCAGTCGGGGACGTAGTTCAGTTGGTTAGAACGCCGGCCTGTCACGTCGGAGGTCGCGGGTTCGAGCCCCGTCGTCCCCGCCACTCTTCCAAGCCTTTCCGTCAGGAAGTGGGGCGCCCCGCCCTGAACCGCACTCTCCCGCGAGGGAAGATGCTGCCCGAAACATCTTTTCTAAAGATGTTTTAACGCCGCCCGGAGAGGAATCTGCTCTCATTCAGGACCCGGAGCGGATCTTTGCCAGGGTCCGCGGCACGAGTTGTCTGGTTTCCAAGCCCCTGGTCCGATTTCTCCCGGACCAAGGGCATGACTTCTTCTAAAGAGGGGCCTCGGCTCAGGCGTGGGCGGCTGCCTCATCGAGCAGCGCCGCCGAATCGCGATCGAGGTAGAGGGTGGCGTTTGGATGCCGGCGCAAGATTGAAGCCGGACATGCGGTCTCGATCGGACCGTTCAGCGCCGCTCGAACGGCTACGCTCTTTGTCGGACCCGGGACGACGACAATAGCCCGCGGAACGCGGGTGAGGGCGGGCACGGTGAGCGTCAGCGCGTATCGCGGGACATCATCCAGAGTTGGGAAGGCGCCGTCGTTGACCTGCTGCTGCCGGCACACCTCATCGAGCTCGACTTTCTTAACGAGCACCGGATCCTGGAAGTCACAGACGGGAGGATCGTTGAAGGCGATGTGTCCGTTCTCTCCAATCCCCATAATCACAAGGCCCGGCTGATTGGCCTCGAGCAGCGCCGCGTAGCGCCGGCACTCTGCCTCAATGTCCGGCGCATCTCCCCCAATCTCATGAAAGGCCGCCAGCGGGACGTGCTTCACCAGGTGTTCCTGGAGAAAGCGGCGGAATGAGGCCGGATGCTCCTTTGTCATTCCCACATACTCGTCCATGTGGAACGCCGTCACGCGACTCCAATCGATGGAGGAATCGGAGCGGAGGGCCGTCAGGCATTCGACTTGAGAGGCCGCGCAGGCGAAGATCACTTTCGCCTGTCCTTCTCTTTCGATTAGCTCGCGGATTCGCGCCGCAGCCGCCTCGGCTGCCGCTGCACCCATCCTGGCGCGGTCCGGGTGAATTTCCACCGCCAGCTGCTCGCGCCTAAACTTCACGGGTTGTATCAAGATTACATCCTCCCTGGTACATTACATCCACGGATTGTATCGGAAATACCCCCTCCTACTTCCAGGTTTTTTCTTTGCGTGCGCCTAACCGGTTTTAGAGTGGCCACGTCTAATGCTAACGGGTGGCCTCGTAGGCAACTTATACGGCAGCCTCTCGTTACACGGAAGCCTCTATGGAAGCCTCTCCATCGGAATCTCTGCCTCCCATGCACATCCTGTACGGCCTTTCTCGAGCCGGGCTACTGCCGTCGGCTACACTTTTGTGCTTCCTGCTTACAGGCTGCGGCACTCCGGCATTTCTGACAAACGCGCGGTCAACGGCCGACGCAGCCAGCAACGCCGGATCCGACCGGACGGCCAAGGTTGACGCGCCCCCGCCTGTCCGCACGATTCGGGCGACTGGAACGATACAAGCTCAGCGGGCATACAACATACAGGTGCCGCAGATCAGCGGGCAGAACACACGCATCTCGATCACCAACCTTGTTCCCAATGGAACGCGAGTCAAGGAAGGGGACATTCTGGTCGAGTTTGACCGCACCCAGGAAATCGACAATTTGCGTGAGGCCCAGGCGAAGTACGACGAGCTGGCGCACAAGCTGGAACAGAAGAGAGCCGAGGTCCGCAACAACGCGGCCAAGCGCGCTGCAACGCTTCGCGAAGCTGAGGCGGATCTCGCAAAAGCGGAGCTTCAACTCCAGAAGGCGGAACTGCTGAGCGAGATTGACCGGCTGAAGAATGAGACCAAAGCAGAGAGCGCTCGTGCGCGCGTAGCGAGTCTCAGAAAGTCGAACCAGCTCCGGGACCAGGCGGAAGCCGCCGAGCTCAGGGTGGCGGAGCTCCAAAAGGAACGGCAGAGGCTGGTCGTCGAAAGGACACAGCGAAACCTGGAGCGGTTGGTCATTCGCGCGCCGATCGCGGGAATGACAGCGCTCGAAAGCATCTGGCGCAGCGGGTCGATGGGACCGGCTCAGATAGGAGATCAGGTCTGGCCCGGACAAACGCTCCTTCGCATTTTCGATCCATCGCTGATGCTAGTGGAAACGTCGGTCAGCGAGCCCGACGGAGCAGCGCTGGTTCCTGGAGTGAAGGCGCGGATCCGCCTCGACGCATACCCGGAAGCGCTCTTCGATGGCGAGTTTGAATCGTCAAGCCCTGTCGCCTCGAGCGCCCTCGATACACCCATCAAGACCTTTGCCGCCCGCTTCCGGATTCAACAACTCGACCCCAGGCTCCTGCCTGACCTGTCCGCGTCTGTCGAGATCGAAGTTTCAAACAAGCCAGCCGGTGCTCTGGCTGCCTCCGTCCCATCCTCAAATGGGAGATCAGCTCAATGAGGATCCTCAACAGGCCCGAATGGCGGCGAACCTTCCGGTTTTGGCTGATCTTTTTGGTAGTGTGTTCCGTCATCATCGCTGGCGGCTGGGGTGCGCGCGAGATCCGGCAGGCTCGGGCCGCGGTCGATCTTCCCATGGCTCCGGCGCGACAGGGGGAATTCCTCGTTATCGTGCCCTGCCGAGGTGAACTGGTCGCCGGGCGCTCCGTACAGCTTACAGCCCCGAACATACCGAACCTTCAAATCGTCTGGACGGCGCCGGCCGGCTCCCCTGTGAAGCGGGGCGATGTCGTCCTGCGCTTTGATTCGAGTGCCGCAGCCCAGCAATTGCAGGAGAAGGAAGCTGCGCTTCAGCAGGCGGCGGCCGCCCTGGAGCAGGCTGAGGCGGAGGCGCGGATTACGGCGGAGCAGGACCAGCGTGATCTGCTGGCGGCCCAGTACGAGGTTGAGAAGGCAAGGCTTGAAGTTTCCAAACAGGAGATTATGAGCCGCCTTCAAGGCGAGGAAGCCAAGATTGCGCTGCGCATGGCTGAAGATAAGCTGCGCGTGCAACAGGCCGCAAACGAGCTGAACAGAGCTTCCAATGCCGCGAAGATTGCGGCCGCAAAGAGGCAGCTGGAGGGGGCTCGGGCGGACGTGGAACTGATCCGGCGTCGCCTGGGGCAGATGGAGGTCAGGGCGCCGAGCGACGGCGTCGTCGTATTTCTCAATAACTACGCGCAAGGCTGGATGAACGCCAAGCCCTTCAAGGCGGGCGACAGCGTCTTTCCCGGGAGCCCCATTGGCGAGATCCCCGATTTGAAGTCCCTCCACCTGAAAGGCAAGCTGGAAGAGATTGACCGAGGCCGAATCAAACTCTCCCAGGCGGCGCGCATCCATGTGGACTCGCTGCCGGAGAAGACGTTCGCCGGGGAGCTCGCCGCGATTTCTCCGCTGACCGAAAGAAGCTTTGAATGGCCTCCAACAAGAAGCTTCCGCGCCTTTGCGAGGCTGAAGGAGTTCGATAGCCGGCTGCGGCCCGGGATGAACGGGCGCGCTGACATCATCATCGAACGCATTCCCAACGCGGTAAGCATCCCGGCCAAGGCGTTGTTTACGCGGAATGGGAAGCCGGTGGTGTTTGTTCCCGCCAGGCGTGAATACAAGGCCGTAGAAGTCGAAATCCAGGCACGCAATGCGGATGAAGTGGCTGTGAAGGGATTAGCTCCGGGAACGATGGTCACGTTAGTGGAAGTAGTGGAGAGGAAGCCGTGAGGAAGTGGATTCTGGCTGTTCTCTCGATCGCCGCCCTCCTCGCGCTGTTTGCATTGGGAGGAGCGCGGGTTTACCAGCAAGTGAATGCAGCGTCGATGGGGAAAACGGTGCCGACGACAAGCGTGCAGTTGGGTGACGTTGTTTTCTCCGTCACTGCCCGCGGCGATCTGCAGGGCGGCAATTCCATCATGCTCACCGCGCCGATGACCGGAGCCCGGGAGCTGATCCTCAAGCAACTGCGCAGGTCCGGAGAGCTGGTGCGTGAAGGCGACATCGTTGCCCAGTTCGACACCACCGAGGAAGAGTACAAGCTGCGCGAAGCCGAAGCGGACCTTGCAGAAGCGGAGCAGAAGGTAATCCAGGCGAAAGCGGAGAGCGCTGCGCGAGAAGAGGAAGACAACTATGCGCTGATCAAGGCGCGCGCGGAACTTCGGATCGCGGAGCTTGAAGCTCGCCGCAACCCTTTGCTGGCCGCCATCGCCGCACGGCAAAACGATCTCGCCGTCCAGGCAGCACGGGATCAGTTGAACCAGTTGGAGAAAGATCTGGCGGCGCGGCGCGCCACAAGCGACGCGGGTATTGCGATGCAGGAGGCGGCCCGAAAGAAGGCACAGTCACAGGCAGAGACGGCGCGCCGCAACATCGAGTCCATGATGCTTCGGGCGAAGAGGGCGGGGTATGTATCGATCCAGCAGAACCAGAACAGCAACTTCTGGTATCCCGGTCTGGTGCTCCCACTGTTGCAGGTGGGCGATACGGTGCGCGCCGGCATGGCCGTCGCACAGATCCTGGACATGAAGAACTGGGAAGTCGTGGCTCGTATCTCCGAACTCGATCGGGGGCATCTGGCTCTCGGCCAGAAGGCGGAGATTACAGTGGTGGCGCTTCCGGGGAAGGTGTTTCATGGCAGGATCAGCGATCTCGGCGGCACTACCGGACCTCCCTGGGACCGCAGGTTCGAGTGCAAACTCACACTCGACGACCCTCAGCCCGAGCTGCGGCCGGGAATGAGCGCCCGCATCGTAATCACCACCGAGAAGAAGACTGGCGTGCTCTGGGTGCCCTCTCAAGCCGTTTTTGAAAGCGACGGCAGGACGTTCGTGTACCTGAAGACGCCCGAAGGATTCCGGCCGGCAGACGTGAAAGTTGTGCGCCGGAGCGAAAGCCAGGTGGTGATTGAGGGACTCAAACAGGGGCAACTGGTGGCGCTTGCGAGTCCCGATCAGAAAGCGGATGCCGGACAGGGCAAGCGTGGTCCGGCCGCGGCTACAAAGGCGATGGCGAGATGATCGACGGTCTCCAGCGGTTGATAGCGGACACGATTCAGGCCGCACAGAATCTGCGTGCGCAGAAAACACGAACCATGCTCACGGCATTGGGCATTGTGTTCGGGGTCGGCTCGGTGATCGGCATGCTCGCGATTGGGGCGGGAGCCCGGCAGGAATCGCTGCGCTTCATCGAAGAACTTGGCGTTCGTAATCTCATGATCGATTCCAGACCGGCGGCGAGCAGGGAGGAACTGCAGCAGCGCCGCCGCTCATCGCCGGGTCTTACCGAGCGCGACGTAAGAATCTTGCAGGCAAACATTGACGCAATCGAGTTTCTTTCTCCGCGTCGAAGCCTGCATCCCGCGCGGCTTCTGCCCAAACCCTCGAAGGACACGCCCGGACTCCACGGGGTCTACCCCTCGTATGCCGTCATCCACAATCTCACTCCCGTGGAAGGACGTTTCTTCAATGAGAGCGAGGAGGCGGAGGCAGCAGCCGTGTGCGTGCTCGGAGAGGCAGCCAAAGTAAATCTGCTCGGCTACGGCAAGGCGATTGGACAATACATCAAGGTCAATGATACGTGGCTGCGGGTGATTGGGGTTCTGGGCCAGAAAGCCACGTCCGGCATGGACACTTCCGCCACCGCTTCTCAAGACAGGAACAACCTCATTTACATTCCATTCAATACGTTTCAGTACCGCTTTTGGGATACGAGCGGGTTCATGAAAGATGAGATCGATGGGGTGGATATCCGGCTGAAGGACGGCGCCGACAGTATCGAGGCGGCTCAGGTGGTCACAGCGATTCTGAACTCAACACACCACAATACATCGGACTTTTCCGTCACGATTCCGGCAGCGCTTCTTGCTCAGCAGCAGCGCACGCAGACAATCTTCACCTACGTGATGGTCGCCATTGCGGCGATCTCGCTGCTGGTGGGCGGAATCGGGATCATGAATATTGTCCTGGCGACGGTAATGGAAAGAACCAGAGAGATTGGCATCCGGCGGGCCATTGGTGCGCGGCGCTGGGATATTGTCCGTCAATTCCTGACAGAATCCGTGCTCATTTCCGTTGGTGGCGGCGTGGCAGGCATCGGCTGCGGCTTCTTCCTCTCGTGGCTGATCGCGCGGGCGGCGGAGTGGACAACCATCGTTACCTCCGCGTCTGTAGTGGTGGCCTTTGGTGTCTCAGTTGTTGTCGGAGTTGCTTTTGGAATCTACCCTGCCTTGAAGGCATCGCGTATCGATCCGATTGAAGCGTTACGTTACGAGTGATGCCAGCAGCGTTGAAAAGATGTTAACAAATATCCACTTTTTGGATTAGCGAAAGTAGGTTCCGAGTTACTATATCCAGCGAGGGCCGCAACCGCCCCATCCCGGCATCCCGGCTC
>JADGHK010000361.1 GCA_019686145.1 Bryobacteraceae bacterium
ACCCGCACCCGCTCCCACGATGCCTGTACCTCCCCCTCCTGTCGAAGCGCCCGCGCCCGTACCGCGAGCAGAGGCGGCCAAGACGAGAGTCGAGCCGATGAGCAACATGCGCCAGAAGATTGCCGAGCACATGGTAATCAGCAAGCGCACGTCGCCGCACGTGACCACGGTTCACCGGGTCGACATGACGAAGATCGCCAAGATCCGTGCCCGGCTGAAGGCGGAGTTCCAGGCTCGTCACGGCTTCGGCCTTACCTACCTCCCGTTCGTTGTGCGTGCCGCCGCGGAAGCCCTGCGCGCCTTCCCGATCGTCAACGCGTCGATCGAGGGCACGAACATCCTCTATCACAACGAGATCAATATCGGCATCGCGGTGGCTTTGGAGAACGGTCTGATCGTTCCTGTGATCCGCAACGCCGACGAGAAGAACGTGGTGGGTCTGCAGCGTTCGATCGTGGATCTTGCCACGAGGGCACGGTCCCGGCAATTGAAGCCGGACGAAGTGCAGGGCGGAACGTTCTCCATCACGAACTTCGGCAGCTTCGGAAGTCTGTTTGCCACGCCGATCATCAATCAGCCACAGGTGGCGATTCTTGGAGTGGGTGCAGTCGAGAAGGTGCCGGTGGTGGTGGACGATGCCATTGCCATCCGCAGCACCTGCTACCTCGCGCTTACGTTCGACCACAGGTTGATTGACGGAGCCCTGGCCGACCAGTTCTGCCAGAAGGTGAAGTCGGTACTCGAGAACTGGGCCGACGAGGTCCTTTAATAATTTGCAGACAAGGATAATTTGCAGACAAGGAGGGCCGTAACCGGCCCTCCGTCCGTCTATAGTAGGAAGATGTCGACAGAGAAACTCTTCCTGGAATATTCGACCCGAAAGCTCAGCCAGCTTGCGAACCGGATTCAGGAGTGCCTGCGCAGGCTGTCGGAGGAGCAGATCTGGGCGCGCGGTTCGGAAGGGGAGAATGCTGTCGGCAATCTAGTCCTGCATCTGGCGGGCAATGTCCGGCAATGGATCGGAAGCGGCGTGGGGCGCCTGCCGGACGTACGGGATCGGGACGCCGAGTTCGCTGCCAGAGGACTGATCAGCCGGGAGGAATTATGGAACCGCCTCGACGAGACCGTCAAGGAGGCGAACCGCATCATTGAAGGCCTCACCGCCAGCCGCCTGCAGGAACGTGTTACTATACAAAATTATGAAGTTTCCGTTCTGGAAGCGGTCTACCACGTAGTTGAGCACTTCTCACAGCACACCGGGCAGATCATTTTCGCAACGAAGCTCATGACGAGGCAGGATCTCGGATTCTACGGGCACCTGTCGGCCAAAGCCGGGCATCAGGAAACAGTTCCTTAGTCCAAGTAAGGGGTTTATATGAAACCACGAGTTGTGGCGGGTCTTCTGACAGTGCTGGCCGCCACCAGCGTCTTCGCCCAGTATCCAGTCGTAGAGATTCCCTATGAAAAGTTCACCTTGCCTAACGGGCTGACGGTGCTCGTGCACGAAGACCGGAAGGCGCCGATTGTCGCTGTCAACATCTGGTACCACGTGGGGTCGAAGAACGAGCGTCCGGGCAAGACCGGCTTCGCGCACCTCTTCGAACACCTGATGTTCAACGGGAGCAAGAACTTCAACCAGGATTACTTCAAGGCTCTCGAGAAGATTGGAGCGACCGATCTCAACGGCACGACCAACGAGGACAGAACCAATTACTTTCAGAATGTGCCGACTCCCGCGCTCGACCTCGTGCTGTGGCTCGAAGCCGACCGGATGGGCAATCTCCTGCCCGCCGTCGATCAGGCGAAGCTCGATGAGCAGCGCGGGGTTGTCCAGAACGAGAAGCGGCAGTATGAGAATCAGCCGTATGCGCTTGCCGAGGAGCTGACGGTAAGAGCGACTTACCCCGCCGGACACCCCTACTCCTGGACAGTCATTGGCTCCATGGAAGACTTGAACGCCGCTGCCCTGACCGACGTTCAGGAGTGGTTCAAGCAATACTACGGACCGTCGAACGCCGTCCTGGTGCTTGCGGGCGACATCGACGTCAAGACCGCCAAAGAGAAGGTGCAGAAGTATTTTGGCTGGATCCCGCCCGGTCCCCCCGTAGCCCGGCACAAGGCGTGGGTAGCCAAGCGCACCGGTGTCCAGCGGCAGGTTGCGCAGGACCGCGTTCCGCAGGCTCAGATCCGCAAGGTTTGGAACATTCCCGAGTGGATGGCGGCGGACACGGATTACCTCGATCTGGTGAGCGATGTCCTGGGCCAAGGAAAGACGTCGCGGCTCTATAAGCGGCTGGTGTATCAGGATCAGATTGCGTCCCAGGTTTCCTGCTATATCGATCCGCGCGAGATTGGAGGCCAGTTTTACATTGTTGCGACGGCGCGTCCGGGAGAGAGCCTGGAGAAGGTCGAGAAGGCGATTGACGAGGAACTGGCAAAGTTCCTGAAGGACGGGCCGACGCCCGAGGAACTCCAGCGGGTGAAAACGCAGTACTTTGCCAATTTTGTTCGGGGAATTCAACGAATTGGCGGCTTCGGCGGCAAGTCCGACATTCTGGCGACGCATGAGGTCTACGGAGGCGATGCCGGGCTTTATAAGGTAAAGCTCCGGCGTAAGCAGGAGGCGACAGCGGGGGATTTAAGAGCGGCTGCCAACCGCTGGCTTTCCGATGGCGTGTACATCCTCGAGATTCACCCCTTCCAGGAAGGCAAGGCGATCAGCTCTGGCGGCGATCTTTCCAAGCCGCCCGAGGTTGGAACGACGGCGGATCTGCGCATGCCCCAGATTCAGCGCAAGACGCTGAGCAACGGCCTGAAAGTCGTTCTCGTGGAGCGGCATGAGACACCCATTGTGAACTTCCGGTTGATTGTGGATGCCGGCTATGCGTCGGACCAGTTTGCGACGCCAGGCACTGCCAGGCTGGCGATGGACCTGCTCGACGAGGGAACGAAGCTTCGAAATTCACTCGAGATCAGCGAGCAGCTCGCGCAACTGGGCGCGACGCTGACAAGCGGATCGAACCTCGATTCGTCGATTGTGTCCCTTTCGGCGCTGAAGCAGAACCTCGACAAGACACTTGAGATTTACGCGGACGTGATCCTCAATCCGTCCTTCCCCGAGGCCGAGTTCCGGCGCTTGCAGAAGGAATTGCTTGCGGCGATCCAGCGGGAGAAGGCGCAGCCGTTCCAAATGGCGCTTCGCGTTGTTCCCGGGCTCATGTTCGGACGCGATCATGCCTACGGGAATGGCTTTTCGGGGTCTGGCACGGAAGAATCGGTCTCCAAGCTGACCGTCGAAGGAATGCGAAAGTTCCACGCCACCTGGTTCAAGCCGAACAATGCGACCTTGATTATCGGCGGCGACACCACGATGGCCGAGATTGTTCCGAAGCTGGAGAAGGTGTTCGGTTCCTGGAAGCCAGGCCAGACACCGAAGAAGAACATTGCCACCGTCAGTCATAAACCAAAACCGTCGGTGTACCTCATTGACAAGCCCGGGGCCATTCAATCCGTCGTCATCGCCGGACACGTCGCTCCGCCTAAGAGCAATCCGGACGAGATTGTCATTGAGACGATGAACACGATCCTCGGCGGGGCCTTCGTGTCGAGGATGAACATGAACCTGCGCGAGGACAAGCACTGGTCCTATGGCGCCTTCTCGCAGTTCGTCCCCGCCGTTGGACAGCGGCCGTTTGTCGTCGTAGCGCCCGTTCAAACCGATAAGACGAAGGAGTCGATCGGTGAGATGCTGAAAGAGCTGAAGGGCATCGCCGGCGAGAAGCCGGTAACGCAAGAAGAGCTTGCGATGGCGCAGGGGAATCAGACGCTGAGCCTGCCAGGGTCGCAGGAGACGGTCGATGCTCTGCTCGGGCACGTCACCGAGATCGTCCGCTTCGGGTTGCCGGATGACTACTTCCAGACTTACGCGCAGAAGGT
>JADGHK010000362.1 GCA_019686145.1 Bryobacteraceae bacterium
CGATTGGCCCGGCCGGGTGCTCGACAACGCTAAGTTGAAATTTTATAATGAAATAAGAGGCGAGCAACGTAATGGCATCCAAACCGGCATTTGCTCAGGGCGCCCAAGTCGAGCATCCGAAGTTCGGATTGGGCACGGTACTATCGTGCAACGACGAACATATCGTGATCAAGTTCGATGATTACGGAGAGAAGAAATTTGTGGCTCCGATTGCGATTCCGGTCCTGAAGAAGAGCGACCGCCAACCGCCGGTAGAGAAGCGGGGTGCCAGAACCCGCAAACCTAAGACAACACCCGCCGTGCAATAGCGGTCCGCGAGCATCCGCAGTACTGCGGGGAAAGACCGATCCCTCCCTGTGCGCTCGAAAACCGCCCGTACTCCGTAGAAGTTCTGTTACACTGGGTTTGTTTCCATTCGATGAAATTCGGCGTCGTCCTATTTCCAGGCAGCAACCGTGATCACGATGTCTTTGATGCGGTTACGCGTGTCCTCGGCCAGTCTGCGGAGATCCTCTGGCACGGCGACAACAGCGTCAAAGGCGTCGACGCCATCGTACTGCCCGGAGGATTTTCCTACGGCGATTACCTTCGGTGCGGCGCCATCGCCAAATTTTCGCCTATCATGGGCGCTGTAAAACGGTTCGCGGCCGATGGCGGCTTGGTTCTCGGCATCTGTAACGGTTTTCAAATCCTGGTGGAGTCGGGGCTTCTGCCCGGAGCCCTGATCCGGAACCGGGGACTGAAATTTATCTGCCGGGAAGTCGAGCTTCGAACTGAGACGGTCAACTCGCCCTTCACGAATCTCGCGTCCAAGGGGCAGATTTTACGCGTGCCGATCGCCCATGGCGAGGGATGCTACTACGCCGATCAGCGGACTCTGGATGAGCTCGAAGCTGAAGATCGAGTGGTTTTCCGGTACGTCGACAATCCCAATGGCTCCCTTCGGGATATCGCCGGTATTTTGAACCGGGAGCGGAATGTACTCGGCTTGATGCCGCACCCGGAAGACGCGGTTGAGCCTTTGATGGGATCGAGCGACGGCCTTGTGATTTTCCAATCCATGGTATCTGCCCGCCTCCCCGAACTCGCGATTGCGAAATAGAAAATGAGCGCTATCACCCCGGATCTGATCGCCGCGCATCAGTTGACCGAGGGCGAATACGAGAAGATCGTGTCGCTCTTGGGCCGAGAGCCGACCTATACCGAACTCGGCATCTTCAGCGTGATGTGGAGCGAGCACTGCTCGTACAAGAGTTCCCGCATTCATTTAAAGAAGCTTCCGACCCGCGGAAAGCTGGTGCTCCAGGGGCCCGGCGAGAATGCCGGAATCATCGACATCGGCGACGGATACGCGATCGCCTTCAAGATCGAGTCCCACAATCACCCGAGCTTTATCGAGCCGTTCCAGGGCGCGACGACAGGAGTGGGCGGCATTCTCCGTGACATCTTCACCATGGGAGCCCGTCCCATCGCCGTGATGGATGCGCTCCGCTTTGGCCCGCTCGATGATCCGGAGTGCGGAGCAAGGAACCGGCGGATTGTGGAAGGTGTGGTGGCGGGTATCGCCCATTACGGCAACTGCTTCGGGGTGCCGACGGTCGGCGGTGAGACCAAATTCGATCCCTGCTACAACGGCAACCCTCTCGTTAATGTCTTCGCGCTCGGGGTCTTTCCCAAAGACAAGATCTTTTACGGCAAGGCGACTGGCGTCGGCAATCCGGTGATCTACGTCGGCGCCAAGACCGGAAGGGACGGCATCCATGGCGCCTCCATGGCGTCGGCGGAGTTCACGGAAGAGTCCAAGCAGAAACGTCCGAACGTCCAGGTGGGCGATCCGTTCCTTGAAAAGCTCCTCTTAGAGGCGTGCCTGGAGGCTATGCAGACCGGCGCCGTCGTCGGCATCCAGGATATGGGCGCCGCGGGCCTCACCTGCTCCACCTGTGAAATGGGAAGCCGCGCCGGCACAGGCATCGAAATCGACCTGATGCATGTTCCCCAGCGCGAGACCGGCATGACTCCCTATGAAATCATGCTTTCGGAGTCCCAGGAGCGGATGCTGCTGGTGGCCGAGAAAGGCCGCGAGGACGAGATCTTCCGCATCTTCCAGAAGTGGGGGCTCGATGCAGCCGTCATCGGGCAGGTGACCGCCGACGGCATGCTGCGGGTGAAGGATCACGGCAAAGTCGTCGCCGAGATCCCCAACAGGGCCCTCGCAGACGAAGCTCCCGTTTATGACCGTCCGCACACGACGCCTCACCGGAAAGCTCCGATGGGGGGGCCGGAGTTCGCCAGCCAGGATCTCCAGCAGGATCTGATTGCGTTGCTGAGCTCCGGCGATCTTTGCTCGAAGCGCTGGATCTGGGAGCAGTACGACTACCTTGTGCGTTCCAACACCCTGGAAGGGCCGGGGGGAGACGCGGCGATCATCCGCATCAAGGAAACCGGAACGTCCATTGCAATGGCGCTCGACGGCAATGAGCGCTATTGTTACCTCTCCCCGAGAGAGGGCGCAAAGCTGATCATTGCGGAATGCTGCCGGAACCTTTCGACTGTCGGCGCTCAGCCGGTAGCCACGACCAATAACCTGAACTTTGGCAATCCGGAGCGGCCCGAGATCATGGCTCAGCTCGTGGAAGCCATTGAGGGCATGGCGGAAGCGTGCAGCTTCTTTGAGACTCCGATTACGGGTGGAAACGTTAGCCTTTATAACGAAACACTTGGGGAAGGGATCCATCCAACACCAGTAGTCGGAATCGTGGGCTTGCTGAAGACAATGAAGCCGGCGGGCATCGGATTCAAGGCGCCGGGCCGGTCGATTGTGCTGCTCGGCGGGCTTGGCTCCTGCGACCTGACTCATTTCGGCGGCACTCAATACGCGAAGGTTGTGCTGAAGCAGCTCTGGGGCATGCCCCCGGTGCTGGACATGGACTACGAGAAGCGCGTGCAGGCGGCAATTCGCGATGTAGTGCGCCAGGGTTTGGCCGATGCGGCTCATGATCTCAGCGACGGAGGGCTTGCCGTTGCGCTTGCAGAGTGCGGATTCCCTCATGGCGTTGGCGCGGAGATAGATCTCGACTCGGATCTTCGTCCCGAGTTTCTGCTCTATCATGAAGGGCCTTCCCGCATCCTCGTTTCCGCGGAGGATGCCGGCCCTGTCCTCAGCGTTGCCGCCTCGCAGGGTGTCGAGGCTCTGGTTATCGGGCGTACGATTCCGGGACGGATTGTTGTGAAGAACCGCGGCAGGGCTCTTCTGGACTGCGGCATCGATGATTTGCGGACGCGCTGGAACACGGCGCTGGAGACGTTGTTACGGGCTTAGTCTATGTTTGACAAGTTCCACGACGAATGCGGTGTCTTCGCCATTTATGGCAATCCCGAGGCGGCGAACCTCGCCTACCTCGGTCTCTACGCACTGCAGCATCGGGGGCAGGAGAGCGCGGGCATCGCGTCGAGCGACGGACGCCAGATTTACTGCCACAAGAACATGGGGCACGTGGCCGACATCTTCACCCCCGGCGTCCTCAGCCAGTTGCCCGGCAGTCTGGCCATTGGACACACGCGGTACTCCACCTCCGGCGACACGGTCTTGTTGAATGCCCAGCCCTTCGCGGTCACCTGCAACAAGGGCAGCATCGCTGTGGCGCACAACGGGAACATCACGAACGCGGCCGAATTGCGCCAGGAGCTCGAGCGCGACGGCTCCATCTTTCAGGCTTCCTCCGATACGGAGGTTGTCCTTCATCTGGTGGCCCACTCCCGGGAGCGCACGCTCGCCGGGGCGCTTCGCGACGCCCTTCTCCAGCTGGAAGGGGCGTTTTCCCTGGTGTTTCTCGCTCAGGATCGCATTATCGTTGCCCGTGACCCGCACGGTTTCCGGCCGCTCGCCATGGGGCGAATGCAGCTTTCCGACGGCGGCGTCAGCTATGTCTT
>JADGHK010000363.1 GCA_019686145.1 Bryobacteraceae bacterium
GCGGGCCTGCTTGTGCTGGCTGCCATTTCTTACGTGGTCAACTCGGGAGACGACATTCCGCCGCAGTCTGCCGGACCCCGGCCGCAAGCGGTCCGGCCTGCGACGGCCCGGCCCCAGCAGGCGTCCGCCCAGCCAGCAGCGCCGGTGAGGCGGGTGGCGCGCAGCGCCAGCAACAGCAATCAGGAATTCCGCCCTTCGCTCAAACCGAGAGATCCATCAGAGAGGCCCGATCCCGCCACGATCGACCCCACGCTCCGTCTCGACGTGCTTGCAAAACTGAACCATGTTTCCGTGGAGGGCGGGCGTCGCAACCTGTTCGAGTTTTCGACTCCTCCGCCTAAGGCTCCTGATCCCAAGGTGGTTCTTGCCGCTGCGGTAAAGCCGGCCAGCGCGAAGGCGCCCGAAGCGCCAAAGACGCCGGTAGCCCCTGTGAAACCACCGCCGCCGCCGATTCCCCTGAAATTCTACGGGTACACGAATCCCATAAAGCAGGGCGTGAAGCGGGCTTTTTTCCTTGATGGCGAAGACATTGTTGTAGCGACCGAAGGGGATCTGATCAAGCGGCGCTACAAAGTGATCAAAATCGGTCTCAGTTCAGTCGTCGTGGAGGATATCGAGCACAAGCACCAGCAGACCCTGCCGCTTGTGCCGGATCAGATCGGATGAAGCAGGCACGCCGCCAGGAATCGGGATTCGCACTGCTGTTCGTCTTCGCCATGGCAGCCGCGGTTGCCATCATGCTGTACATGGAGCTTCCGCGCGTCATGTTCGAAGCACAGCGCGAGCGTGAGATTCTTCTGATTGAGCGCGGGGAACAATATCAGCGGGCGATCACGCTCTTCGTTCGCAAGAACAGGCGGTTTCCAACATCGATTGAGGAGCTGGAGGAAACCAACAACGTACGCTTCCTGCGCAAGCGGTTCAAGGATCCGATGACCGGCAAAGACGAGTGGCGTTTGATCCACAGCGACGGAGTACGCCTGACAGACTCACTGGTTCAAAAGCCCGACGATCCGGCCAACGCAGGCAAGGATGGAAAGAGCAGCGGAACAGGGGACGCGGCCGCGTCCGCTGCAGGGGCGGCTTCCGCTTCCGGGATGATGGCATGGAATCAGGTGGGTGCTCCGGCTCCGGGCGCACCCGGATCGGAGCAGCCGCTCGAGCTTTGGCAGCAGCGCAGGCCAAGCGACCGGCCCGCCGCAGGCGTGCCGCCGGCCGGGATGCCGGTCGACCCGAATAACCCAAACCAGGATCCGAACCTCGACCCGAACCAGAATCCGAACGCGCAGAATAGCCCAGGCCAGCCTGTGGTGCCGGGCTACCCGGCGCCCAACCAGAACCTCCCGCCTGGAGCTGCGTATAATCCCCATTCCCAGCCGAATCCTGCCGCTCCAGGTGTACCGGGACAACCGCAGCCGGGTGTACCCGGCCAGCCGCCGCCGGGTGTTCCAGGGCAACCGCCGCCGGGAATGCCTCCCGGATTGTGGCAGCGAATCCAGCAGGGCGCGAATCCGGGAGCGCCTGGCGTGCCTTACCCGGTGCCCGGACAACCGGCGCCCACTCCCCCTGCCGGCGTCCCGGCGGGCGCGGCTCCTGCGCCCGTGGGCCCTGGCGGCGCCCCTGCTTCCAGCAAGCCCACCGACGTCGCGAGCCTGATGCGAAGCATCCTCTTTACTCCCAGGCAGGGACCTGCTGTCCCGGCCCAGTCCAGCGGCGCTGCCGCCGCTGGCCCTCAAAGGCTCGGCGCAGGCATCGCCGGGGTCGCCAGCACGCTCGAAGCGAACAGCATTCGCGTGTACAAAGAGCGGACGAAGTACAACGAGTGGGAGTTCGTATACGACGCCGCGAAGGACCTGCAGAAGGCGATGGGAGCCCAGCAGACGCCCGGCCAGAACCCCAGCCAGAATCCCTTTCGGAACACCCCGAACATGCCGCAGCGACGGTAGCCCCGAAGGGCGGAAGCGGAGCATTCAGGCCGCGCAACAGCTACCGCATCCGGCGGCGTTGCCGCTCCCATGCGCGGATCTGCGCCTCCGACATTCCGAAGTAGTGGCCGACCTCATGCCAGACGGTTTCTCTGACAAGCTGGCGGAGATGCTCCGGCGAGGTGGCCATGCGCTCGTGCGGGCCCTGGTAGATCGTGATCTGATCCGGCATAGCGAAACTGTCTGACACGCTGCGCTTCGTAAGAGGCCTGCCGAAGTACAGCCCGAGCAGTCCGGGCCTTGGCGGTTCCGCCTCAACTACGAAAACAACATTCTGAAGGCGTCTGCGGAAGCGTGCGGGAATCGTTGCCAAAGCCTCCTCGACCAGTTGATCAAAGTCGCGGGGCGACATTCCTTCCCAGGATAGCGGCGCGCGGAGCGCGCCCGTGAGCAGATAATGTAAGGCGAAGATGAAACGCGTTGTGGTTGCCATTGATGGCCCTGCCGGAGCAGGGAAGAGTACGGTCGCGAGGCGGCTGGCGGATAAGCTGGGCTTCCTCTATCTCGATACGGGTGCGATGTACCGGGCCGTGGCGCTTTGGGCTCTGAGGGCGAATATCGACCTTAATGACATGCACCGCCTCGAGCAGCTTGCGCTCAGCTCCGACATCTCATTTAAGGATCAGGGCCGGCGAGTGTTCCTGAATGGCGAAGACGTCACAGAGGCGATTCGCCAGCCGCGGGTGTCGGCCGCGGCGTCCCAGGTTTCCACGATTCCGGGAGTCCGCCGAGCTCTCGTTCAGAAACAGCGCGAAATGGCCGAAGGAGTTTCCGTGGTCATGGAAGGGCGCGATATCGGATCGGTCGTGTTCCCGGCCGCGGACGTGAAAGTGTTTCTCGATGCCGCTCCGGAGATCAGAGCGGAGCGCCGCGCGAAGGAATTGCAACAGCGCGACGGCATGGCCAACTCCGAAGAGGTCAGCAGCGAGTTGCGACAGCGGGATGAGCGGGACCGGAACCGGGCAGAGGCGCCGCTCGTCCAGGCTCCGGATGCTGTCTACATCGACTCGTCGAAACTCTCCCTGGATGAAGTCGAGGAAGTTCTCTTGAGGGTTGTGCGCGAGCGAGTGTCGAACGGAAGGGAGTTATCACGTTGAATCAACTACTCGTCATGAAGTTTGGCGGCACGAGCATGGGCTCGGCCGAGCGCATCCGGACCGCGGCGGCGCTGTCGGCGGAGGAAGGCAGGAAGCGGCCGGTTGTGGTCGTCGTGTCGGCCATGTCCAAAATCACCGATCTCCTGCTCGATTCGCTCCGCCATGCAGAGGCTGGAGACCGGGAGGGCCTGGCCGCGAATCTGCGGGCCCTTGAAGAACGCCACACCGAAACCAGCAAGGCTCTGCTGCCTTCCGATCGCTCCGCCCACGTCCTGCCACGCGTGCAATCGCTCATCGCGGAGTTCGAGCGTATCGCCAACGGAATGCTGATGCTGGGGGAGAGGCCGCCGCGGTCGGTGGACGAAGCCGTATCCGTGGGCGAGCGGCTCTCCGCATTGCTGATGGCGGAGTATCTCGAATCGCAGGGCATCCCGAGCGTTGCAGTCAATGCCCGCGACGTCATCGTCACCGATGCAGTCTTTGGCAACGCATCGCCGCTTATGGAACCAACCCGGGAGAAAGCTCGGGACGCGCTGCTCCAGCACCTGGAAGCCGGGCGCATTCCCATAGTGACAGGCTTCAATGGCGCTACGGCCGACGGACGGCCGACAACGCTTGGCCGCGGCGGCTCGGACTTCTCCGCATCGATCCTGGCTGCGTCACTGGACGCCTCGGAATTGTGGATCTGGACCGACGTCGACGGCATCATGACAGCCGATCCGCGTCTGGTGCCGGATGCCGCTGTCCTGGATGAAGTGACCTATCGCGAGGCGGCCGAGCTCGCCTACAACGGCGCGAAGGTCCTGCATCCCCGCACGCTCGCTCCT
>JADGHK010000364.1 GCA_019686145.1 Bryobacteraceae bacterium
GGAGTGAAGGGATACGGTCTCCTGGTACGGCGAAAAGCCTTCCAGCTCCACCCGCAGGATGTAGTTTTGGAGAGGGATGTTCGAAAAGCGGAACGTGCCATCCTGATCCGTGCGGATTTCGACCCGGTAACCGGTGACCGCATTGCTCAGAACGACGCGAGCAAGCGGGACCGGGGCATCATTTGGATCCCGCACATCGCCGGATAAGGTGGCGGTTGTCTGACCTGCGGCAATACCGATGGTGAGGAGCCAGGAGAAGAACGAGCACGCATGGCGCATATACCGCAGCTAGCTTATCACCGTTAACTACGATTAACAATAGAAAGGAAGACGAAGTAAACTTGCCGGCAGTCCAGAAGAGTGGCTCCGGGCGAGGGGAACGGATCAGACTTTGCGCTGACGGAAGGCCGGAATCAGGCGGGAGGCTGCGTCTTTTCTATGACTTGGGGCACCCGTGACCAGCGGACGCCCCGTTCCTCCGATACCACCTTGCTCCTATCAACAACAAACCCGTGGCAATCATGACCCACGTGCCTGGCTCGGGCGCTTCGGCTCCGGGAAAGGAGGGCGCGGCGGGTTGGAGAAGGAAACCCCGCCGCTGCCCGTCGTGCCATCCTGTTCCAACGATTTGACCAAGATCGTTGATGGCGAATGCTTCGTCCAGGATCCAGCCGCTGCCAGGTCCAATCAGGGCATTCAGATCGAAAAGCATTCCATCCCGAAACAGGAAGGCGGATGTCTGGCCGTCCGCGGTCGTCGAGTAACCGACGACGTGCCCCGCTGAATTGAGGCCATAGGCATAGCTGCTATCGCCGCCGAGTGTGCCCAGCGATGTCATGACCCCGTTCTGATAAAGAAAGGCGCGCATTTGACCGTTGCTCAGCCTGGAGCTTCCGGCGATTGCGCCGCTGTCATTGATCGCCATGGCGTAGCTGCTGTCTCCGCCCAGAGTCCCTAACAACTGGTAGCCGGTAACGGGATCCCAGAGGAAAGCGCGGAAAACTCCCTCCTCCACTTCCACGGTGCCGACAATCTGCCCGAGGTTATTGATGCTGTACGCCGCGCTCCAGATTCCATTAATTTGCAGGTCAGTGAGACCGTTGCCATTTGAAACGAAGGCACGGGCCTCGCCGTCGGCGGTGGTCGATGATCCCACCACCTGACCGTGATCGTTAATGGCGAGGCCGTAGCTCTCCGTTCCTCCGAGCGTCCCGAGCGTGGACGCGGCTCCTCCACTCCAAATCGTCGCCTCGGCTCCGGGGCCGATGAAGCTCGTGCCGACCACCTGGCCGAGATTATTGATCCCGCGTGCCTGACTGGAATTTGTGTTGCCGGCCGTATCCAGGTTCCACAATCCACCCTGACCAAACAGCACCGCCCGGCTCTCGTAAGAGCTGTTGAGCGACCAGCCGACGGCGATTCCGGCTTGGTTGAGGCCGAACAGGCCGCTGTGCCCGCCCGGCAGCGCCCCCATGTCGACAACCGTGTACATGATTGTGTTCGCAAAGGAGGCGGCGCGAGAGATCAGCAACGCACACATCAGGACTTGGGATCGAATCAGAAAACGGGTCATGCTACGTCTCCAACTCCTGCCGCTCTTCTTGAGGCCATCGCTCTCGAGAAGCATGCCGAGGAGCAAGACGTCACAAGTATTGCACGACGAATTTGCAAAATCGCCCGAAAAAGGGCCAATTTCGGCCTAGTAAGGGCGGGGTGGCTGTACCAGTACAGCCGTGCTAAGGTCCCCTCGGGCTGCCGGGAGGCAACCTGCGTTTTGGTATCATAGCCCTGCAAGTTGGACACCCCCGCATGGCCCATCCGGAAAAGGGGCAGGCTGCCCCCGCAAATCACGCTCGCCGACTGAAAGGCATCGGAATTCTCGTTCTGATCTACGTCCTCGTTGTCTACGGGATTCCCCGCCCTGAAGCGATACGGCCGGAAGGGTGGCGTCTGCTTGGCCTGTTCATGGCCACGATCGGCGGACTCATCCTGCAGCCGATACCCGGCGGCGCGGTCGTCCTCACAGCCGTGACGCTCGCATCCGTACTTGGGGGATTGAAGATTCAGGAGGCTCTGGCGGGGTTCAGCGATTCGACCGTCTGGCTCGTCATGGCCGCGTTTTTCATCTCGCGGTCGTTGATCAACACCGGCCTCGCGCGGCGGATCGCCCTGATGTTCGTCCGCCGCTTTGGAAAGAGCTCGCTGGGCGTCTGCTATGCGCTATCCGCGTCCGATATGCTCCTCGCAACAATCATCCCCTCGAACGGTGCGCGCTCTGGCGGAGTGATTTTGCCGATTGCTCGTTCGATCGCCGAGCTGTACGGATCGCGGCCGGGACCCACAGCCGCAATCATCGGAGCATTTCTGATGACGGCCGTGTACCAAAGCATTTGCGTTACGGCGGCGATGTTCTTCACCGGGCAGGCAAGCAACCCGCTTGCGGCGCAGATTGCTGGCGAGATGGGATATCAGGTGACCTGGGCGAGCTGGTTCGCGGCAGGGATTGTCCCTGGGTTGTGCTCGATGGCCGTGGTGCCGCTTGTGGTGCTGTGGCTGTATCCCAAGACCGTGCGGCGCACTCCGGAAGCCGCGGACTTCGCCGCCTCCGAGCTGCGGGCTATGGGTCCGATGACCGGGGCCGAGAAAATTCTGACCGTGATTTTTGTCAGCGTCTGCGGGCTCTGGGTCACGTCAGGCTGGCACGGCATTGATATCACCGTGTCTGCGCTGTTCGGCAGCGTCGCGCTCCTGCTGACCGGCGTTCTCACCTGGGAAGACGTGAAGAGCGAGCGGGCAGCATGGGACATCTTTGTCTGGTACGGCGGGTTACTGCGCCTGGGTAAGGCGCTCAACGATGCCGGTGTTACGAGTGAGTTCGCAAAGACGGTCGCTTCGGCCTTTGAGCATACCGGCTGGGTACCGCTCTTCGCCGTCGCGCTGCTGGTTTACTTTTACGCACACTACGGCTTTGCCAGCATCACCGCGCATATCCTTGCCATGTTTCCACCGTTCTTGGCTGTCCTTGCCGCGAAGGGCGCCCCGCTCGGGCTCCTGGTCTTTGCTTTCGCCTGCTTTGCGAATCTTGCAGCCGGACTGACCCACTACGGCACGACGCCTGCACCCATGTTCTACGCCCACGACTACGTGCCTTTCCGCCAATGGTGGAAAATCGGAGCGATTGTCTCGCTGCTCAATCTGGCGATCTGGTCGACCGTCGGCTTCTCGTGGTGGAAATGGCTGGGGATCTGGTGACGCCGCCCCACTGAATCGTCCCACACGGAAGGCGTCAGAGTTTGGGAAGAGAGAATCGAAGAGCAACCTCCTCCGCCACCTGGTCGGTGGATCGGAACACGATTGCATGGATGCCCACTTTCTTGGCAGCCTCGACGTTCGGAAGCCGGTCGTCCAGAAACAGAGCTTCTTCCGGCCGGACGCCTAACCCGCTGAGCACACAGTGATAAATAGCCGGATCCGGTTTCACCATGCCGACGTCGCACGAAAAGACCGTGTGCGTGAAGTTGGTAAGCCAGTGGTTGTGCTTTGCAATGTAATGCCGAAGATCGGGGTGCATGTTGGAGAGGATCGCGGTCTTGATTCCGGCATCGGGGAGAGCGAGCGCCCACTGAAGCACTCTCTCGTTCATCCGCGACCAGGAGAGGTTGTCCGCCTTCACCAGCTCGTCGATTTCGGCGGGAGAGTAGGTTTTTCCCGCCTCCGCGCCGATGCTGCCCCAGTACTCGGCGGCCGTCGCCTCGCCCGCATCATAGGGATTCCGATACTTCCAGTAGAGGGCGTTGAAAGCATCGCCGTCGATACCGCTCAAGCGCTTCATGGACTGCATGTCCTCCGGCGCCTGGTCGAGCGTCAGTACCCGTCCATAATCGAAGATGACTGCTTTCAGTTCCGT
>JADGHK010000365.1 GCA_019686145.1 Bryobacteraceae bacterium
GTTTGCCTCCCATCCGGACTTTGTGACGTTTCCGCCCGACGGTCCGCTCCGCCAGCTATCGATCCAGCAGATGCGCCTGCTGAAGGAGCGAGCGCAATTCAAGCCGCTGAAGGGGCGTTACCGGGTCTTTCTGATCGACCACATCGACCGGGCAAATGAACAGGCTGCCAACTCCCTGCTGAAGACGTTAGAAGAACCGCCCGGGCATCTCATCCTCATACTGACCGCTGAGAATCCATACGATCTGCTGCCGACCATCCGGTCGCGCGCCGTCCCGCTTCAGCTTACGAGGTTGCAAGACGCAGAGATGCGGGCGTTTGTCGAGTCACGCGGGCTGGATCGCGTCGAAAAACGGCTGGCCCTCGCAGCAGGATCGCCCGGTCTGGCTGTGTCCCTCGATCTGGACGCGTATGACAAGCGACGGACGGCAATGCTGGCGCTCCTTGAAGTCGCTGCCGGACGGGCTCCTTTCTCCGCATGGGCCAAATACTCGGAGTCCATTGGCGCGTCGAAATCCGAAAAGCTCGATCAATACCTCCGGGTTCTGTACATCCTCCTCGAAGATCTCCTTCTCATTCCCTACAACCGCGATATCCGAAATCCGGATATTCGAAAACAGCTCGAAGCGCTGGCCCAAAGCGTTTCTTTTTCATGGCTGGAAGCGGCGGTGCGCAAAGTGGATGAATTGGTCGAACTCGTGCGCAGAAATATTCAAAAATCTGTCGCACTGGATGCGTTCGCCATTGCACTGAGAAAGGGATAAATGTTACAGCGCGGGCTAACGCCTTGCAGGCGCCCATTCCGTGTGATATGAGTAAAGCATAGTTCGTCTACAAGCCTTACCGACGGTACATCACACATCCAACATCGTACCGCGTGTTGTCTTGTCAAAGGAGTGGCGCCGTGGAAACCGGGAATCGGAAGTTAATACGTCCGTCTTTGAACGAAATCAAGGACAAAATCAATTCAACCGGTAGAAGCCCAAAGAAGGCCGTTCCACCCGATCAAACCAACGCCGAGAACTTCTATTACGTGAAGCAGATGCAGGCCAAGACGCCGATGGTCATTGTTCTCAAAGACGGCGAGCAATTGCATGGAGTCATCGAGTGGTACGACAAATGCTGCCTGAAGGTGAACCGGCAGGGAGCGCCGAATCTGCTGATCTATAAACCCAACATCAAGTACATGTACAAGGCTTCCTGACGCACTAACCGCAGGAAGTCACTTTCGGTTTCTTGCTCGCAGTTCCAGCCGGTATGCTCGCCGGCGCCCGGCTTCTTCGTAGCGCCTCTTTTCGTCTGGCGTCTCGGGAATGACTGGGGGAATCGGCGTGGGTTTTCCGTCCTTATCGAGGGCTACAAATGTGAGATAGGCGGACGATGTGTGCCGCACCTCGCCCGTCGTCAGATCTTCCACCAGGACTTTCACGCCCACTTCCATCGAAGTCCGAAAGACGCGGTTCACAGACGACTTCAGCGTCAGAAGCTGCCCGATGTGCACCGGGTGAAGGAAGGTCATGTGATCCACGGAAGCAGTGACCACAGGGAGCCGGGCATGGCGCATCGCTGCGAGCGCGCCTGCAAGGTCCACCAGGTGCATCACTCTGCCGCCAAGCAGGTGACCAAGCGGGTTCGCGTCATTCGGCAGAGCCACTTCCGAATACTCGGACGCCGACTCCCGCACGAACCGTCCTTTCAGACTTGAGCCTTCATTCATTGCTGCTTCCGCTCCCAATAGACCGCCGCGTAGGCTTCCGCCTGGCGATGCAAAATTCCCGTCCCGCTTCCTGGCACGGTCAGCGTCCCCTTTCCTGCCGGATAGTAGTCCTTCTCGAAGACGTAGTCGACCTGAATGAATGAGCCGTGATCAGCCGTGATCAGGAACCGTACCGCATCCGCCGGCGCGTCCGCCGGAAACCGGGCGCATCTGCCCCGGGCATAGCCGAAGTTGCAATACGTCCGCAAATAATGCTGTTCCGGTGTCCAGGGCTCGTTCAGACCGTGGCACTCACCCTGAAAAAGAGCGCCAAGAGGGATTCCGAATGGTTTTCCTACAGCGTTGTCTTCCATCCGTTCGCGCGGACAGAAGTAGGGACACGCCATCGCGAATATACTACCATGGGATTGTTATACAAACGCTTTCTTATGGCTTCGGACCGTCTGGAACTCTTGAAGAACCTCGTGGCCCAGGATCCCAACAACTCCTTTGCGCGCTACGGGCTCGCTATGGAATACGCGAAGCTGGGCCGCTACGAGGAAGCAATCGCGGAGCATCAGGCGCTGTTGGCGGCAAATCCGGACTATTCCGCCTCCTACTATCACTGCGGGCAGGCCTACGAGAAGATCGGCCGCCTCGACGAGGCAAGAGCGATGTACGAGCGCGGAATCGAGGCGACAACACGTTCAGGGGATTTGCATACCCGCAGCGAGATCCAGGCAGCGCTCGATCTGCTCCCGTTGTAGAGATTTAACCTCCAGAAATGAAAGCAGTTTTGCACTCGGCAGTCATTTCACACTCCCGTGTCGACTCTCCGCGTCCCTCCCGCGTCTATTACGTAGTGATTCGCTTCGTTTCCTTATTGTTGTCTCTCGGAGTCTTATCTTTGTACGGAGCCTCGGCTCCCCGCGCGTGTACGGCTAGTATTCCGCTTGGCAGCATTCAGCTTATGGTGGAATCTCCCGGCCAGCAGCCGCTGCCGCTCAGGGAGGTGAACCGGATTCTGCCGGGCTGCAAGATTCGTTACGAACCGCGGAAGCTTGGAACGGAGGAAGAAAAAGAAGCGGAAATCGCGCTGGTGATCTCGCCTTCGAATGACAAGGACCTGATCGTGCTTCCCCCCAAGCCCGCTCGCGAACCGCTGGAGTGGGAGGTCACGACCCCGGTCGAACTTGTCGCCCTGGTGTTTGGTCCGCAGGGGTTGAGCGGCAAGAAAGTCGAGTCGCTCCTCAAGCGCGACAAAGAAATGGTGGCGCAGCTCGCCGACTACGCCGAGCAGACAGCACAGACCGAAGCGCTGATCGAAGCGCTGACGGCAACCAACTCCCGTACAAACTCGAGGCAGAATCTCGACGCCGTGCTTACTGGTTTCGCCGCGCGGTACGGCGTGCCAATGACGACCCTGGACCGGAACGCCCCGCTCGAGGAGCAGGCGGCGGTACTGCTCCGCGCCATCAATCCGGCGCTGTCGACGTACGATCCGCTCGCGCCGCAACCCCACATGCGGGTGCAGCAGTCGGCCGGACTGGCCGCGTCTGTAGCGGGACTGTTTTTAGGCAATTCCGTAGGGCTGGCCGCCGGGGGAGCCGCCCTGTTCGTGAATCTGCGAAGTTTGCTTTTCCCGAACACCGAGTTCCGTTCCTCGTTTGCGCAAATCGAGCAGCCCGACGACCCTACGATTGCGCTCTGCGCGAAGCGGGAAGCGGCGCGCTCGAAGACGCGGATCGCATACCTCTGGGCGCACCGGGTGCCGAATGCCCCGCCTCCGGCTGTGGCCTTCGACTCCGAAGTGCACATACCGCTCGGTCTGAAGTACCCAGTCAAGGCGAGATCCGAGGAATGGAAACTGCTGGATCGTGTCAGGAACTGGCAGTTGGAGCGCGAGGACGGCAGCACAGCCGTTCCTGTGTCCGTTCGCCCGCTCGCCGATCAGCAGGCTCTGGAGATCGACCTGTCCGAGGTCACGCTTGCTCCCGGAGTCTTCCGGCTGACCGGACGCTGGGACTGGAATGCTTTTACGGTTCCAGGTAAGATCCACCTCCACCAGCTTCCCAACGAAATCACTGTCAGCAGGCGATCCCAGGACCGCTTGATCACGAACACAGGAACCGTCCCCGTCGAGCTCAACGGCTCGAATCTTCAGTTTGTGCAGAAGCTGGTGTTACGTGACACCGAACGGACGAAGGAGA
>JADGHK010000366.1 GCA_019686145.1 Bryobacteraceae bacterium
AAGCCCGCCCGAATATTCGCGGAAGAGCCGCCAGTTCGCCAGCTTGGGCTGGTCGGGCTTCATCTTCCAGCCCGGATTGCGGTGCCACTGGGCGTGAACATGAGTAACTTCGCCCAGCATACCCTTCTCGATCATCTGCCGTGCCGCCTGATACATCTTGCTGTAGCGGCGCTGCAGTCCCACCTGGATAATCTGTTTGGGGTGCTGCTCAGCGAGGGCCCGCAGTTCGTGAACTTCTTCCGGTTTAAATACCAGGCTCTTCTCGCAGAAGACGTGCTTGCCTGCCAGGAGCGCATCCTTGGTGACGGGGAAGTGCGCGAACAGCGGAACCACAACGAAGACCGCGTCAATATCCTTCTGCGACAGGAGCTCCCGATAGTCCTTGTACTGTCTGGGGTTGTTGCCGATCGTCTCGGCGCCGCGCGACAAGGCTACATTGTTGATATCGCAGATCGCAACGCAACGGCCGCCGTCGATGCCCTTCAAGTGCTTCAGGAGATATGAGCCGCGACTGCCCGTGCCGATCATTCCATATTGCACCTGGTTGTTCGCTGCTTTTACTTTCTGGATCGCCGGGGCTCCCTGCAATTGCGACGCCGCAGTCATCGCAGTCACCGCACCGGCCATTTTGACAACCTCACGGCGGGTCAGATCGTTGGTTTCGGCCATGGAAAGTTCCTCTCTCAGAAGGATATTCGGGCTAACTAAGACCACAGTCTATCCCGCTTGAAACCGGTCTGCAATTGCCCGGTGTCCGGGACCTTTCCCGGTCAGGAACAGCTCTGTCAGTAACCCTTCCCCCTGATTGTATCTCCGCCGGTCAACTGCCGGATTGAGTAACTTCAGGCGGCATTGGCAGGAGCCGCTAGGGAGCCCGGCTTCTGTCCCGAATCGGCGACTCGCAGGATCAGCCCGCTGTTGTCTTGCGCGGCTTCGACGATGACGGTCGCTCCCGGAGCGATCTTCCCGGCTGTGACCATCGAGGCCAGGGGCTGCATCAGGTGACGATGGATCGCACGTTTGAGATGCCGGGCGCCGTACTCTTTGCTCGTACCCAGGTTCAGGAGTACCGCGCGGCCTTCCGGCGTCACTTCCAGTTCGAAGGCATGCGGACCTAGCCGGTTCGCGATGTGCCGCCTCAGATCCTGCAGGTGAAGATCCAGGATGGCCGAAAGGGCCTCCTCGGATAACGGGTGGTAGGTGAGTGTGAGGTCGATACGGTTCAGGAACTCGGGTGAAAAGCGCCTCTTCACCGCTGCCAGAGCAATACTCTCGAGCCGCTGCTTCTGCCGTTCCGCCGCAGAGCGCGGCACAAAGCGTCCAAACCCGACTCCCTGACGCAATTCCCTCTGCATCCCGTGCGCACCGAGGTTGCTCGTCAGAAAGATCAGCGAGTTTTGGAAATTGACTGTCGTGTTGTCGCCCAGCCGGAGGATTCCCTGGTCCAGCACCCCGAGGAGGAGCCGGTTCAGGGAAGGCGCGGCCTTCTCAATTTCGTCAAACAGTACGATCGATAGCCCGCAGCGATCGGTCACCACGGCGTTCAGCTTTTGCTGCGTGAGCATAGGCTGAGTTTCACGGTGGCCAAGGTAACCCGGAGGGGCGCCAATCAGCTTGGCCACCTCGTGGTCCATCTGAAACTCGCCGCAATCGATCCGCAGGAGCGACCGCTCGCTACCGTGCAGCGCGCTCGCCAGCGCCTCCACGGTTCTTGTCTTGCCCGTACCGGTAGGGCCCAAGAGAAGGAAGACCCCCGCGGGCCTCCCCTCGGGCGCGAGCCCTGCCTGGTACATCGAGACATAGGGGACGATCGCTTCGATCGCGGACTGCTGCCCGATTACTTTGCCCGCGATCAGCTTCGCAAGGCTATCCGGCGCCTCCGGCGGCGACTTCCGGGTGCGGATCGGAATGGCGTTTCGCATGAGAATCCTTTCGGCTGAGATTATAGGAATCGCGCCGGAAGGCCCCGGAAGAGAAAGCTCGACGGAGGCGCCAGCTGTCTCCATTGAAGCTTGTAAACTGTTGATTATACGGGCGTAGCTTCTGCCGGCCGCCAAGGAATATTTTTCTCCGGAAAGCGTGATCCGCCTGGAAACGACAAAGACGGGATCCCTTACGATCCGGTGGCGAAAGCGACCGGACGACGTGGAAATATGAGGCGCAGCGCTTAAAAACCCGGCTGAAGGCAGGTTTGGAAGAGCGAAAGATTACTTGTGCCTGTAAGTAATTCGGCCCTTGGTCAGATCGTAAGGCGACATCTCCAGGGTCACCCGATCGCCCGCAAGAACCCGAATCCGGTTCCGCCGCAGTTTGCCCGCAAGGTGTGCGAGCACGATCCGATCCTGATCCAACTGGACGCTAAATAACCCACTCGGGAACTTTTCAACCACCGTTCCCGTGACTTCAATGCTATCTTCCTTGCTCATTGTCCTCCTTCTATCAGTTTTCGTATGCCTGCCCCTACAGGCAAAGCATTAACCCATACTAAGTATATCGCGGGAATGTCTGCAAAGCATTGCTTTTCTTAGGCTCACAGACGCTGGTCCTGCCCGCTGGCGGCCGGAGTACAATCAGGTTGCAGTCCAATGGCCAGCCGTACTCCGCGACTCCTCGATGAAGCAGGCTTGCGCGCTTACGCTCTCCGCATTCTCGGCGCCCGGGCGCACTCGGCGGGCGAGCTGCGCGATAAGCTGCAGAAGCGAGCATCTCGTGCTTCTGACGTGGACGCTGTTGTCAGACAGTTGAAGGAGTACGGGTATCTGAATGACGAACAATTCGCTGAAACCTTTGCCTATGCGCGCCGCACGAGCGACGGATTGGGGAAGGCGAGAGTCCTCCGCGACCTTCGCCAAAGACGTGTTGCGCCCTCCGTTGCCCGGAAGGCCGTAGACCAAGCCTTCGAGGGCATTGACGAACTGAGCCTGATCGAGGACTACCTGGCTCGCAAATATCGGAACGTGGATCTGTCTCAACTGCTCCAGACGCCGGCGAAACTCGCTTCGGTCTATCGCCGCCTCCGCCATGCTGGATATAGCTCCGGTTCTTCCATCCGCGTGCTAAAGCGCTACGCTTCTCAGGCGGAACAGCTTGACTCGCTCGAAGATGGCCTTTCAGAAGACGAGGATTCCTAAAAACGTGAGATTTTCCGGGCGCGAAGGAAGGAGGAAACAGCGAATCCGGCCATTACGAGGGCGAAGAAACCAGCCATGATGAGACGGAAGACGTCCTGCCCCTCGCCATCGTACTCCCGAATTCCCCGGTAGATCGACGGAACGGTCGAAACGGACAGCGCGAGAAATACGAAGCCTACTATTTCATTCCACAACACACGGACCGGCCGGAGGATTCCCGGCAGCACGTGCTGCAGAAACTTGCGACCAATAGCAAGCATACGGTTTCTACTATGGTAGCAAATGCAGGCGGGCAAACTCCGCGCAAGCGGCCTTATGTTCGTGCTGCTTTTGGCCGATGTTAACCCTGGGCGAACGGTCCCCCGATTTGACCGTGATTACGGGGATGAGGTGGTATGCTGAAAGTAGCCCAAGGAAAGGGGCGTACATACTTTGGACGACCGACTCAAGGAGCTGATGCAAGAGTTAGGAAATGCGATCAATGAATCGCTTTCCGATTCTGAGCGGATCGCCGCGGCAATCGGGGAGATCAAGCGGGCCGGTTATGACGTCTTCCTCGTACTGGAAGCCACGATCGGTTTCAACAAGAGAGACGAAACTGACGAAGAAGAAGTAGAGATCGGCGAGGTTGAACCGCTGGAAGAAGAGGAAGAACGACGGCCGACCGGCAGGCGGAAGTGGGAGTCCGGCAAAGTGAAATGGACTTCTCAGGATCACAAGTTCCTTCGCGCTCTGAAGATCGCGATCGATGAAGATCAGAGGTAGAGAAGCCA
>JADGHK010000367.1 GCA_019686145.1 Bryobacteraceae bacterium
GGGCGCGGGATCGCATTCTTACAAGTAGCGACTAAGAATCGTTTTACACGTGTTACCGGGACTTTGCGGAAGTCGGCTTAGCCTTCTTACATTCCGTGTCAGCCGTCCGCGCCCAGTGGCTGAGTCCGGCTGACACGGTGTGTGTCATCGAAATAACAGAATCAGATCTCTGCTTAACAGAAGGAACGCGAACGCCGCCATGACTATCCAGGCGATACGCAGTACCGTCCTTCTGTGACCCACTGATGGATGATTCATTGCTTACAGTCGAGGCAATTCAAAGTCCAACCTATGCGACCTTTACAAGCTCCTTTCCGATGTTCTCACCTCGGAAGAGGCTGAGGAAGGCCTTCGGTGCGTTCTCGATTCCCTCTACCACCGTCTCGCGGTACTTCAGCTTTCCTTCACGAATCCACTTGGCCATCCGCTCCCGGGCTTCGGGGTAACGGGCGGTGTAATCAAAAACCAGGAAGCCCTCGGCTCGGGCTCGCTTCACAACCAGGTGGAACAACAGGCGCGGTCCCATCTCCGGCTTCTCGAGGTTGTACTGGCTGATTTGTCCGCACAGCACAAGACGCGCCCGGTTGTTAATCAGCGGGAAAACCGCGTCCGTAATCGGGCCGCCGGTGTTATCGAAGTACACGTCGATGCCCGACGGACAAAGCTCGGAAAGTTTGGCCTGATAATCGGTTACCTTCTTATAGTTAAACGCTGCGTCGAACTGAAGCTCCTCGAGCAGGTACCTCACCTTCTCATCGCTGCCCGCAACGCCCACAACACGGCAGCCGGCGATTCGCGCGATCTGGCCGACCGCAGAACCGACCGCTCCAGCAGCGCCGGAAACGACGACCGTGTCACCGGGTTTCGGCTGCCCGATCTCCAGCAAGCCGAAATATGCGGTCATGCCCGGCATTCCGAGGATGCCAAGCGCAGTAGATATGGGGGCGGCGGAAGGATCGATCTTACGCAGGTCGGAACCGTCTGACAGCGCATACTCCTGCCATCCCGAATAGCTCTCCACAATGTCGCCCGGTTGAAACTTCGGGTTGCGCGACTCCACGACCTCCCCCACCGTACCTCCTGCCATCACCTGGCCGATTCCGATCGGACTGGCATACGAGTGAGTGGAACGCATCAATCCCCGGAGGTACGGATCCACCGACAGGTAAAGGATCTTCAGCAGTACCTGGCCTTCGCCCGGCGAAGGAACGGGTGTTTCGATGAGCTTGAAGTCCGATTCCGACGGCATCCCCGCCGGACGGTTTGCAAGTGTGACTTGTCGATTCATCATGGCGTGCCCTTGAATAGATGCTTGAGGGGCGCCATCCGGCTCTGTATTACGCCCCAGCCGTATTGAACCGCAAACTTACTTGCCACGGAAGCGGAACGAAAGCCCGACCGTGAATGTTACGGGATAACCCGGCGTGGCGTGAATGCCGTACGCAGCCGCGCCCGTTCTGTAGGGTCTCGATTCGATATAGTTCTGGGTCTCGTAATAGGACCGGTCTGTCAAATTGTCGACCGCAAAGTTGAGATCGAGGCCCGGCCGGATCCGGCGAACCACGCTGAAGTCGAGCACAGTGTGCCCAGCGGCAACGATCGAGGGATCTTCGCCGTCGAGCCGGTAGTGGTTGATGGCCCGCAGCCGCAGCGAACCGCTCCAGCCTCGCCAGTACGCAAGCGTCAGCGCCGCGTTTGCGACGAAGTGAGGCGCGCGGTCTACATAGATCCGTGGAACAGTGCCGCGATAAAAGGCGTTCCCCACCTTTGTTAATCCCGAGTTGAAGCTCAGACGTCTCGTGATATCAAACGATGCCTTCGCCTCAAATCCATAGGCACGGCTTGGCCCGAGGAACTCCAAAGAGCCATCGTCGGCGACGTAAACCAGCTCGTTGGATCGATCGATCAGGAACAGATCCGTTGCGATCGACAGACGGGAAAATCGGGACGAAGTCCCAACCTGGTAGAAGTCGGTCGTGGCAAGCTTGGTTCCACCCGGAGACTGAATGATGCTGCGCGCGTCGATAGACGAAATTCCCCGCCCGTAGTTGGCATGGAGCGTGAGCGGGATCCGTCGAGCGGGCGTGTAGGCCAGGTTGAACTTCGGCTGCACACGCCCTGAGGTTTCAGTGGCGCTGTTGGCCAGCCCGACGCGGTCCCGGACAGCGAAACGAAACACATCGTAACGGAGCCCGCCACCGAGGAGGAGCTTCCCCGAAAAGAAGCTCAGCGAATCCTGAATGTAGCCGGCGCCGTTGGTGACATGCGCGTTAGCGCGAGTCGTCACGCCCAATGGAGTCCGATCGACTCTCGGGTAAAGGCCGACGTTGATCTGGTTGTCGTGGAAATTTCCACCTGCGGCGAGCAGGCTGTGACCGCCAAGCCAGCGGTGAGGCCGCAGATACTGGACGTTCGTCCCTTCCTGCAGCCGCGAGTCGTGCTGCTGAATTGCGTCGCCGTTCTCGAGATCGTTCAGGAAGAACGTGAAGTTGGAGAAGAGGTCGAATAAGGACCGGCTCACGAAGCCGTCCAGTTTCCAAACGGCTCCATTCGCCTGCTCTTGACGGTAATAGAGCGCCAGCGTGCCCGCGCGGATGCGGCCCCCTTCCCCAGGGTCAAGGAAGCCAAACCGGTCCAGACGGCCAGCCACGACTTCGCTCAACGGAATCTGCCCCGAGGAATTGTAGCTGTTTCTCCCCGCGTTAAACTTGACGGCGAAGCTCCGGCTGTCTGTAAGCCGCCGCGTGAAATTGCCCGTCACGTTGTCGCGGCGGTAGTCGAGCGGTTTGACGAACGGACCATCGGTATGCGAGCCCTCGTAGGCGAGAAAGGAGTCGACGTTCGTCAAATCGGGACTGTAGGAGAGAAAACCCCGGGCAGTGTTGAAGGAACCGCCTTGAATCCGCGCGGTCCACTGATCTGGAAACGACTCGCGAAGGCGAATGTGAACGACGCCTAAGCCGCTGAAGTCCCCGTATTCGGCGCTGAACGGTCCATTGATGATATTCGCCTCTTGGATCAGTTCGGGCGTGAGGCTCTTCAGCGAACCCAGATATCCCTGGCCGTGGCCCTGCGTCGTCTGGTTTTGCTGGATGTTGTCCACAAGAACCTTCAGCCCGCCGTTAACGCCGCCATGATCCAGGTTAAAGCCGAACCGGCGAACTTCAATCGCCTTGCCGCCACCCTCATGCTGGCCGGCGTTGATGCCCGCGTTCAATTGGTGAAAGACCTGATCGTCTCTGGAAAAGAGCGTCTGCTGGAAGACCTCCGCGTTGCGCCGGTCTACGGATGGCTCAACGGGGGAAGCTGTGATTACGATGCTCGTATAGACCGGATCGATGACGGTCTCATCCGTAGCCTCGGCTTTCTTTTCATCCTGCCCACTGGGCTTACCTTCGGTCTGGCCGAAGACCTGGACGAGACCCGTCATCACAAGAAGAGAAACCGCCATCCGCACGCCCATGAGAGTCAATCGTAGCACGAATTTTCTTTTCGTAGCACGCCAACGCTGCGGATCCGCTGGTTCTTTGGCCGGGCAGCGGCCCGATGGTGAAAGTACTCCGCGCTTTTCGAGGGAGCGCGGTTTTTCAGTCGAACCGGAGCGTTAAGACGTTGCTTGCGAACCCGTCGACTGACAAAACAAGCGATACTTCGCCGCTCCCTGCGAGACTCGGAGGCAACTCGATATTGACTTGATCCAGGCCCGCAAACTCAGGCTGAGGTCCAGCGTACTGAATTGCGACCGGTTCGCTGTTCACACGTGCGGCGACTGCGTCGGGACGGTTGCGGATTCCGGTACCGAACAGCGAGAGGAACAGCCGCTCGCCGAGTGTGAATTGAATCGGTCGGGGAACACACTGACCGGCGCCAGCCGAGCAGTCGAAGACGGGTTCGATGGA
>JADGHK010000368.1 GCA_019686145.1 Bryobacteraceae bacterium
GTTTACACGCTCGCCGATCCCCTCGACGGCAGCCGCAACAACGTCGCGAAGGAACTGCGCCGGGCAGGGTACCAGACAGCGATCGTGGGAAAATGGCACCTTCACAACGACCCTACCGGATTCGACTACTGGAAGATCCTTCCCGGGCAGGGGCTCTACTACGATCCCGTATTCATCGAGAATGGCGAGAAGAAAACTTATAAAGGTTACTGCACGGACCTGATCGGAGATTTTTCCCTCGACTGGCTGAAGAGCCGGGACAAAAGCAAACCGTTCTTCCTGATGTGTCATCACAAGGCGCCGCACCGTGCGTGGGAACCGGCGCCGAAGTACGCCAATCTGTTCGAGAATGAGACGATCCCAGAACCGGACAACCTCTACGACGACTACAAGGGCAAAGCGGCGAGCGTTGCGAACGTCAAAATGCGTGTCGGCCAGGACAACAACAGACGCGACCTGAAAGCCGACCCGCCGCCCGGTCTCGAGGGCGACGCGCTTCGTAAATGGGCATATCAGCGCTATATGAAAGACTACCTGCGCTGTGTTCAGAGCGTCGATGATAACGTCGGACGGCTGCTGGATTATCTCGACTCAGAGGGTTTGTCGAAGAACACGATCGTGATTTACACGTCCGATCAAGGCTTCTTCCTGGGCGATCATGGCTGGTACGACAAGCGGCTAATGTACGAGGAGTCCTTGCGGATGCCGTTCCTCATCCGCTATCCGGGCAAGATCCGTCCTGGATCCGTCAACGACGACATCATCCTGAACATCGACTTTGCGCCCACGTTTCTCGATTACGCAGGAGTGAGGGCGCCCGCGGAAATGCAGGGCCGCAGTTTCCGGCGCAATCTGGAAGGACGAACTCCCAGGGATTGGCGCACCGCTATGTACTATCGCTACTGGATGCACAACAGCGCCGACCATCACGTGCCCGCGCACTATGGCATCCGGACTACGCAGCACAAGCTGATCTACTACTACGGCAAGCCGCTCGGCATGAAGGGCGCCCGAGACCCTGAGACGACGCCCGAGTGGGAGTTCTACGACCTGAAGAAGGACCCGCGTGAGATGAATAATCTCTACGGAGACCCTTCCCAGAAGGCTATCATTGACCGGCTGAAGTCGGAGCTCTACAAACTGCAAAAGGAAGTGGGTGATTCGCCTGCTTAGTGCTTCTCGGAATCTCCCTCCCTGCTGAGATTTCTATTGCGGCTTCGGCTGATTTCTGTAATCATATGGTCTTATGACGTCCGGCTACCACGGATCTACACGAGCAAAGATTGAGCCTCGTGTGCTCCTGCGCCTGACGGCAATGGACGTCTGCTGCGGTCCTCCCTCCTTCGTCCTCTTCTAAACCCATCCTGTCTGCATTGATCGTGTTGTCCGCCTCCGTAACCCGCCGGACAGCATAGCCCCCGTCATTTCCATCTTCGTGTTCACACTCTCCACCCTGTCGTTGGACTAAGGGACGTGCCCTGCTCTGCACGCTTCTGCATTGCAAGGAGATTGTTTTATGAATCCTGTTCTTTGGGAAGAGATTGTACCCGGAGGGTCTACCTGGTCGCATGTCTTGAAGAGAGGCACCGCTCTGCGAATTACCGATACCCAGGGAGGCGCTAACGTCGCAACGCTCTTTTACAACTTCAAGAATCCCGTCGAGCGGTACAACATGCCCGACACGCTGAAGGCGCAGCATATCGCGCGGCTCACCAAGGGCTTCGTGATCTACTCCGACATGGGGCGCATTCTTTGCTCCATTACGGAAGATACATGCGGATGGCATGACCCGATCGGCGGACATTCCACCGCTTCCATCGTATGTGCGAAGTACGGCGCCGCCTCATATCAGGAACATCGCAACAACTTCTACAAAAACTCCCGGGACAGCTTTCTGATTGAGCTGGCAAAGTACGGTCTCGGTCCGCGAGACCTTGTTCCGTCCATCAATTTCTTCAGCAAGGTCGTTGTATCTGACGACGGAACTATGCAGTATGTGCCCGGCAACTCGAAGGCGGGCGACTATGTGGAGCTTCGTGCCGAGTTGAATACGCTGGTGATTCTGAACACCTGCCAGCATCCGCTCGAGCCGGGAAACACGTACGATCCCAAGCCCGTGCACTTGTCGATTCGCCGGGTTCCCCCTGCCGCGCCGGATGACCCCTGCCGGACCTCGCGGCCTGAGAACGAACGCGGCTTCATCCTTACCGAACGCTACTTCCTGTGAGCCGAAGGAGAACAATCACCATGGCGACTCAATCTCTGGTTGAAAGCAAGCTCAATCCGGCGGATGCCATTTACGACTTCGTCCTGCCTGCCGGCGAACCGTGGATTTATGAAGTGAAGGCCGGTCAGACGCTGCGCATCGTGGATCTGGAAGGGAACCAGGCCGTCGACACGTTCTTCTTCAACGCCCATGATTATGAAGATCGCTACAGCGCGATCGACACGATTACCGCACAAAGAAATATCTACCTGACCACGGGGACGAGGCTGCTGACCATCAACGGGAACGTCCTCATGACCATTACGGCGGATACGTGCGGCAGGCACGACACGCTGGGCGGCGCCTGCGCCCAGGAGAGCAACATGGTCCGGTACGCGATCGAAAAACGATACATGCACGCATGCCGGAACAGCTTCCTGAAGGCGATGATTGGCTGGGGCCGAGGTCTCGAGAAGCGTGACCTTTCCCATAACGTCAACTTCTTCATGAATGTTCCTGTCACGCCGGAAGGCCGGCTGACATTTGAGGACGGGATCTCCGAGCCCGGCAAGTACGTTGAATTGCGGGCTGATATGGACACGCTGGTTGTCATCAGTAACTGTCCGCAGCTCAACAACCCATGCAATGCGTACAACCCGACGCCGGTCCGCCTGCTGATCTGGGATTCGGTGTCCTGAAGTGGCCATGTTCTCGAAAGTACTGATCGCAAACCGCGGCGCTATTGCGTGCCGGATCATTCGTACTTTGGGCCGGATGGGCGTGGGCTCCGTCGCCGTTTATTCGGAAGCGGACGCCCATTCCCTTCATGTCTCCTCCGCTGACGAGGCTGTGTGTATCGGCCCGCCGCCCGTTGCACAAAGCTACCTGTCTTTGGAACGGATTTTTGAGGCTGCGAGAAAGTCACGTGCGGAAGCGATTCATCCCGGATATGGGTTTCTTAGCGAGAATGCCGATTTCGCTGAAGCGTGCGCCCGGGAAGGCTTCGTATTCATCGGGCCTTCTCCAGAGCACATTCGCGCCTTCGGCCTGAAACACACCGCGCGAGAACTGGCAAAGGCTTGCGACCTGCCGCTGTTGCCCGGTACGGGCCTTCTCGGCAGTTCTGCTGATGCTCTGCAAGAGGCGCGGCGGATTGGCTTTCCGGTGATGCTGAAAAGCAGCGCCGGCGGCGGGGGCATTGGCATGCGGCTGTGCCGCTCCGAAGCGGAAATCGAGGAGGCGTTTGCTGCAGTCGAGCGGCTGGGGAAGGCGAATTTCCAGCAGGCGGGAACGTATTTGGAGCGATTCGTCGAGCGGGCGCGGCACATTGAAGTTCAGATTTTCGGTGACGGTTCCGGCAATGTGATCGCAATCGGCGAGCGCGACTGCTCGGCACAGCGCAGAAATCAGAAAGTAATCGAAGAGACGCCGGCTCCCAACCTTCCGGAAAGTGTTCGCCAGCAGATGTGCGAAGCGGCTGTCAGACTCGGCCGCTCCGTGGCGTATCGATCTGCGGGCACCGTGGAGTTTATCTATGACAGTGACGACCACAGGTTTTACTTCCTCGAGGTCAATACCCGCCTGCAGGTGGAGCATGGCGTCACCGAAGAAGTAACCGGTGTCGATCTGGTGGAGTGGATGGTGCGCGAGGCGGCAGGCGAGCTCGGCAGCCTCGAGA
>JADGHK010000369.1 GCA_019686145.1 Bryobacteraceae bacterium
CCCTATATCTTCACCAGCTTCAAAAATGCGCTCAACTACACGCCGGTCTTACAGCCTGACGAGACGATCTTCTTCCTGGTGAAAACAAAGCCCGGGGCGGATATCGAGGCTGTAAAACGCGCATTACAGGAGCGGCTTCCGAATCTGGACGTCTACACCAACCGCGAGATGAGCCGGAAGACTCAGGTGTACTGGGTTCTCGAAACGGGCGCGGGGGTAACGACGATGGCGGGAGCACTTTTAGGGCTGGTGGTTGGCATCGTGGTGGTTGCGCAGACCATCTATGCGGCGACGGTCGACCATATTCGCGAGTTCGGGACCCTGAAGGCGATCGGCGCCACGAACGGCCGAATCTACCAGGTGATCCTTTTACAGGCTGCGCTGAGCGCTGCAATGGGTTATGCTGTAGCGATCTCGATCGCCAAGGTAATCGCGGATTCCACCAGCAGCGGCAATGTCCCCATCCTTCTGCCGCCCGAAGTTGCGGTCGCCGCGTTCATTGTGGCGCTGGCGATGTGCATGGGCGCGTCCGTGATTTCCATCCGGAAAGCGACACGCATCGACCCGGCTCTGGTATTTCGCGGCTAACCGAAATGATTGAGATTCGACAGGTCTACAAGAGCTACGGAACTGGAAATGCGGCAGTTCGTGCTTTGGAAGGGGTCGATCTCAGCGTCTGCAGCGGCGAAATCCTGATGCTGATGGGGCCGTCGGGCAGCGGCAAGACCACGCTGCTCTCCATCATCGGATGCATTCTGAGGCCGACTTCCGGAAGCGTGAAGATTGCCGGAGAGGAGATGTCAGGTCTGCCAGAGCGGAAACTTCCCCGGGTCCGGTCACGATATTTCGGGTTCGTTTTTCAGGGCTTCAATCTGTTCCCGGCTCTTACGGCCAGGGAGAATGTAGAGATCGCGTTCAAGCTCAAGGGCATTCACGGCAGGCAGGCGCGCCGCGGAGCCGAGGAACTACTGGAGAGCGTAGGTTTACAGGACAAGATGAAAGTCTTGCCCGAGGACTTGAGCGGCGGGCAAAAGCAGCGGGTGGCCATCGCGAGAGCGCTCGCCGGGGATCCGCCGATCCTCCTGGCGGATGAACCGACGGCCGCCCTGGATTCGCAATCAGGAATTACAGTCATGGAGATCCTGGCAAAGCTCGCGAAGGGAAAGAACCGCTGTGTGCTTGTTGTGACTCATGATACTCGCGTCCTGCACTACTCGGACCGCATCGTAAAGATAGCTGACGGGCGCATCGTCAGTGATTCCAGCAACGAAGCAAAGGGGCATGTCGCATGAGGACGCGGCTCGTTTGGGTTCCCGTTCTGCTACTTTCCGCTGCGGGTATCGGCACTGTGATCGCTTCCCGGTTCTTCGCCCGCGGCGGGATGCCGCCGGCTGTCGCCGCTTCGTCCAGCTCTTCGCAAGCGGAGTCGCGCGGGCCTATTGTTGCGGCGGGACGAGTGGAGCCCGCCGGGGAAGAGTTCAAGATCGGCTCCGAACTGGACGGACGCCTGGCGCGCGTACTTGTCAATGAGGGCGACCGGGTGCGCGCCGGGCAGGTGGTGGCTGAATTAGTCAACGACGAATACCGAGCCCGTGTGGAGCTGGCGCGTGCCGAGGTCGCCGAAAGACAGGCGCGCCTCGACCGGCTTCGCGCAGGTTCGAGAATTGAGGAAGTTCGCGAGGCGGAAGCGGCACTCCGGGAAGCGGAGGCACGCCTTGCAACCGCGCACGCGGAGGTGGAACGCCGGCGCCCGCTGCTCGAACGGGGCGCTATCTCGCGATCTGAGTTCGACTTGAGCGTCCGGGATGAAGTGGTGGCAGGGGCCGCGGTTGCGGCGGCACGGGAACGTCTCGAACTCGTGCGTCACTCGACGAGGGCGGAAGACATTCGCCGGACCGAAGCTGAGCTCGCCTCCGCCCAGGCACGCCTGCGAGAGGCTGAGGCCTATCTTGCAAAGACATTTATCAAAAGCCCGATCCATGGAAGGGTCTTGCGCCGATGGCTCAAGAGCGGCGAGTCGGTCACATCCGCGGGAGGACCCATCTTATCGATCGGGAACGTAAGCGTACTGCGCGTACGAGTGGACGTCGACGAGACGGACGTTGCGCGCATTCGAATTGGCCAGCCGGCCTATGTGACCGCGGAAGCTTACGGCGACAAGCGGTTTACCGGAAAGGTTGTTCAGATTGGACAAGCGCTCGGCCGCAAGAATATCCGGACCGACGAACCAACGGAGCGGGTGGATAAGAAGATACTGGAAACTCTCGTCGAGTTGGACAAGGGTCAGGAACTTCCGATCGGACTGCGCGTCGACGCCTACCTGCAATGAGATAGGGTAAGGCATGATACGCTTCTGCGTCGTGCCTCACTAATATAGCGCTCCTGCTTTGACTCGCCTTGCAGCATCAAGCGCATTGGCGTGAACTGTTCTATATTTCATAGTTCTCCACGTAGAGTACGATGAACGATCTTAGTTTTTAGAATTTGTCGCTAATATGTAAAGCAAGTATGTAAAAGGCGGTTTGGCGAAAATCCGAAAGTAAGAAGGCAGTAGAGCAGCTCCCGAGGAGCGACCGTTCTCATTATTGTTCGTGTGGAAATTGCAGATGCTCAGTTCAGGTCTTCAACATCAAACGCGCGGCCGTTCCTTTCTGCTATGTGTGGCGGGCGGTTCGACAAGAGAAACCGTAGCCATGCTTCGCAGATGCCGGCGGGGCGAATCTGCCGGATTCGCTGGGGATGGTCCGTGCCGTTTGGCTATTGTTTACAACAGCGCGGCTGACCTGAGAGCCAAGGTGGAACGAGCAGAGAATCTGCTCTGCGCCAGATCGTCGGAATCCCTTACTGATGCTTCAGGTATTTACTACGAGCCTGCTCTCTCCCGTCAGCCGTCCATCGCCTTCCTTTATCCAGGACAGGGAAGCCAGTCCGTCGGCATGCTCGCCAATCTGCGGAGCGCGCTCCCCGGCTTTGAAGATCAACTTCTCAAACTGGATGCAATCTGGCAGGAACTCGCGGGAAGTTCGCTGCTTTCCCTAATTTACAGCGAACGAAATGCAGATACGGAATCTCGCCTGCGAGATACTCGTCAGGCGCAGCCTGCTCTCGGAATTGTTTCTACTGCGATTCGCGTAAGTCTTGAGGCTCTGGGAATCCGAGCTCGATTTCATGCAGGCCACAGCTATGGAGAACTTCCCGCGCTCTGTGCCGCGGGTGTCATGGACTTCCCCACGCTGCTCCGCCTGAGCCGGCAGCGTGGCAATCTGCTCGGGCAAGCCGGTGATCTTATACCGGGCGCGATGATCGCTCTTACCGGCCGCCGCGAAGAAGTGGAAGCTTTGTGCCAAAGCGTCGATCCGGCCCTCGAGGTCGTCAATTTCAACTCGCCCTCCCAGTTCGTTGTGGCTGGCCCGATTGCTGCCGTTGAGCGTCTGGAGCAGGCAGCTTCTTCGGCGGACGTCCAGGCCAGAAAGTTGAATACCGCATGCGCGTTCCACTCGTCTCTGATGGCGCCGGTCGCAGATTCCTGGCGTGCGGTCGTTGTGAGTGAACTTCAGGGTAAGTCGGCGAATTTGCGGGCGAGCGCCTTCAGTAACGTCACAGGCAGGCAATACTCTTCCTCAGAAGAAGTTGTCCAGTTACTTAGTGAGCAGATTGTGCGGCCGGTACAGTGGGCTGAGATCTGCTTCAATCTGGTCGCGGCCGGCGCCAATATTTTTATTGAGTCGGGTCCGGGCCGCATCTTGTCGGATTTGATGAAGCGGAACCTGGGGAGGCGCGGCGACTGTCTGGTCCTTCCGGCGGATCCCGGCCCTGCTCCTGCGAGAGAACACGTTGTCAACCTGCTCGCGCAGCTTTACGTCCGCGGCGTCGAT
>JADGHK010000370.1 GCA_019686145.1 Bryobacteraceae bacterium
TCGGCCAGATCCACCATGTTCTCGTAATAGAAATCGGTGCCGGACATGTGGATCAGCCGGGCCGCCTGCTGCTGGATCGCGGAGACAACTTTCGGGTGACAGTGTCCCGTGGCGACCACTGCGATGCCTGCATTCATATCGAGGAAACGATTCCCGTCAACATCCTCAACAATCGCGCCTTCCCCCCGCCGGACTACAAGAGGATACTGGCGGGTGTAGGATGGCGATATCACTTTCGCATCGCGCTCAATGACCGCTTTCGCGCGCGGTCCGGGCAGGGAAGTCACGACCTGCGGTAGGAATTCCGCCGGCAGAGGGGGGGACGTCTTCATAATTTCCTCCAAAAGAAACACTGATGGGCTTAACGGAGAAAACTGACAGGAAGGGAAGGTCAGTCTGAACCGAACAGGAAGGGGCGGGCTTGCGCAGGAACCACCACCTATCCAGTGTATCAGACAGGACCGGGCCGCGGGAAGTTGGCTGAAGGGGCGTCCGTGTTAGCATAAAGGATTCATCGCTGCTCATGATTCGCGCCTATCGCGGCATATATCCGAGAGTTGCCGCCTCTGCATACATTGATCGAAGCGCCCAGGTGATCGGTGACGTTATCATCGGCGAACGCTCGAGCGTCTGGTGCAATACCACGCTCCGCGGCGACGTCAACACCATCACCATCGGCGATGACAGCAACGTGCAGGACAACGCTGTCATGCACGGAGAACTGGATCTCTGGCCAGTTGTCGTAGGTGACCGGGTAACAATCGGTCACTCTGCCGTCATCCATGGCTGTGTCATCGAGGACGACTGCCTGATCGGGATTGGGGCGATCATCTTGAACGGAGCCAGGATCGGCAGGGGATCGGTGATTGCCGCGGGAGCCCTCGTGCCGGAAGGCATGGAGATTCCGCCGAACAGCATGGTGATGGGAGTGCCCGCAAAGGTCCGCCGCGAGGTCAGTCCTGAGGAGCGGGAGCGCTTTCAAAAGAACGCGCAGAACTATATCAAATATCGCGAAGCGTATAGGGAAGAACCTTCTTGATTCGAGCCGTTAAGGGAACGCGCGATATTCTTCCTCCCTCGAGCGCTGTCTGGAACGGGGTCGAGTCGGCAGCGCGGGAAGTCTTTCGCGCTTACAACTACGAGGAAATCCGCACGCCGATCCTTGAGGAGAAGGCGTTGTTTGCGCGCAGCGTCGGCCAGGAAACGGATATCGTCTCCAAGGAGATGTATACGTTCACGGACCGGGACGGAAGCGAGCTTGTGCTGCGTCCGGAGGCGACGGCGTCGGTCATGCGCGCCTACATCGAACATCGCCTGGATCAGCGTCCGGGCATCCAGAAGCTCTATTACATCGGGCCGATGTTCCGCCGGGAGCGGCCGCAGAAAGGGCGGTACCGCCAGTTCTTCCAGATTGGCGCGGAGGCTATAGGATCCGAGTCGCCCGCCGTCGACGCCGAGGTCATCGAGATGGTGATCGAGATCCTGCGGCGCGTCGGAATCGAGGGTTCGCAGCTCTTGCTGAACTCGGTTGGCTGCCCCAGGTGCCGGCCAGGCTTTGTAGCCGCGTTGCGGGATCAGTTGAAGGACGTGGTCCAGCGGATGTGCGCGGACTGCCAGCGCCGCTCGGAGACGAATCCGCTGCGCGTGCTCGATTGTAAAGTCCCGGAGGACCAGCCGATCATCGACGCCTTGCCGTCGATCCTCGATTACCTGTGCGAGGAGTGCCGCACGCATTTTGACGCTGTTCGCAGTTATCTCGACGATCGGGGGATTGCGTACGAAGTCCGGCCGCGGCTGGTGCGGGGCTTGGACTATTACACGCGCACGACGTTTGAAATCACTCACGGGGCGCTGGGAGCGCAGAATTCGCTGCTGGGAGGCGGCCGCTATGACGGCCTGGCTGAAGCTCTCGGATCGCGCGTTCCGGCTCCGGGCATCGGATTCTCCATCGGAGAGGACCGGCTGGTGATGACGGTGGAGGAGAGCGAGCCGGAAAAGCGAAGGCACGAGATTGACCTGTATATCGCACCGCTCGGCGACGCCGCGCTGCGCCATGCAGCGCTCGTTGCGCGCAATCTGAGACGCCAGGGCCTGTGTGTCGAGCTGGGCGCTGACGTGAAGCTGAAGCGCGCGATGGAATTGGCGAATAAGCTGGGAGCGCGCTATGCTCTGCTTATCGGGGATACCGAGCTTGCATCCGGAACCTATGTTCTGAAGGACATGGCGTCCGGCGAACAAAGATCCGCAACCCGGAACCAATTGCTCGATTCCATTACCCGCAATTCGGACAAAGACCGGTAAAACAGAAAACGATATGGAAGAAACGCAACCACAGGGGATACCCCTCGATTTCCTCGGCGATCTGCGCCGCACGCACAGTTGCGGAGAACTCCGCGCTGAAGATGCGGGCCGCCGCGCTCTTCTCATGGGCTGGGTTCACCGCCGCCGGGATCTGGGCGGCGTGATCTTCGTGCACCTTCGCGACCGGGAAGGCGTGACCCAGATCGTGTTTCGAGCCGAGGTTGACCCGGGTGTCCATAAAAAGGCCGAGTTGCTTCGATCGGAGTTCGTAATCGCCGTCGAGGGACAGGTGGAGCTCCGCAGCAAGGAGACCATCAATCCGAATATCGCGACAGGCGAGGTGGAACTGGTGGCGGATCGAATCTGGATTCTGAACGAATCCCGCACTCCGCCCTTCCCGATGGAAGACCATGTGGACGTAAGCGAGGACGTGCGGCTGAAGTACCGCTACGTCGACCTGCGCCGGCCTCACATGCAGCGGAACATTATCCTGCGATCGAAGGTGTCGTTCGCCGCGCGAGAAGTCCTTTATGCAAACGGATTCCTGGAGATTGAAACTCCTTTTCTGACGCGCTCGACTCCGGAGGGCGCGCGGGACTTCCTGGTCCCCAGCCGGCTTCAGCCCGGATCGTTCTATGCACTGCCGCAATCGCCGCAGTTGTTTAAGCAACTGCTGATGGTGAGCGGCTACGAGCGGTACTTCCAGATCGTCCGGTGCTTCCGCGATGAGGACCTTCGGGCAGACCGGCAGCCGGAGTTTACGCAAATCGACCTCGAGATGTCCTTCCCTCAGCAGGAGCAGATCTTTGAGGTCATTGAGCCGCTGGTGCAGCGCATGTGCGCCGTAGCTGGGTACGACATCCCGACGCCTTTTCCCCGCATCTCCTACGAGCAGGCGATGCGCTCGTACGGGATCGACAAGCCCGACCTCCGTATTCCGCCCTTCTACACGGTCGAGGATTTGTTTCCCGGCGCCGGCCTCACTCGGGAGGGATTGCCGCTGGTTGCGATTCACATTCCGAAAACGGGAGCTCTCAGCCGGAAAGAACGCGACGAGTTGAAAGCTTTCGGAGCCGAACGAGGGCTTCGCGTATACGACGACGTCAAGCGCCTGGAGCGGGATTTTCCGGAACCTATGGCGAATGTCAGACAGCGGACTGGCGCCACCGAGGAGGACCTGCTCATCCTGGCAGGATGGCCGGCGGAACCGAAGGGGCACCGTCCCGAAGAGACTGTCTTCCAGGCGTGCGGCCAGTTGCGGCTGTTTGCGGCACACAAGTACAACGACCGGCACAAACTTCTGGATCCCAAGAACTTCCGGTTCCTTTGGGTGGTCGATTTCCCGATGTTCGAGTGGGACGATGAAGAGAACCGCTGGACGGCGGCCCATCATCCCTTTACGAGTGTCCACGACGAGGACCTTGACAAGCTGACAACAAATCCGGCCCGCTGCCGTGCGAAGTCTTACGATCTCGTGCTGAATGGCGTCGAACTCGGTTCGGGATCCATCCGTATTCACCGGCGCGACATTCAGGCGAAGGTTTTCGCAGCTCTGGGCTTCTC
>JADGHK010000371.1 GCA_019686145.1 Bryobacteraceae bacterium
GCCACGATGCTGTCAACGTCTACCTTTATATCCGTAAAAAAATCCGGGGAGATTCCAACGCGAAAGCGGGCGGGAGCGGACTGTGTGGCGGAGTCCATGTCAGAAGGATTATACACGGGCAAACAAGAGGTCCCAACCTCGCTTTATCCCGGTCCCCTACAATGAAAAATGGGCATGCAGGAGCTTCCCATCTACGAGGCGCCAGTGAGGGGAATTCTCACTGCGACGTCCGGATTCATCCGGGAGGCGGGCTTCAGTCATTCTTTAACACCTGCGCGCAACTGCACCTTTGGATGCACCTACTGCTATGTCCCGACAATGGGCATATACGGAGGGTTGAAGCCGCCGGATTGGCAGCGGTGGGGCCAGTTCACCACGTTCAAGTCGAACGCTCCGGACCTCCTGCGGAAGCAATTGCGGAAGGACCAGATGATCTACTGCTCGCCTCTGGTCGATCCCTATCAGCCTGCCGAAGAGCGCCGGCAGGCGATGCGCCCGATTCTCGCAGCCATAGCCGAGCGCCCACCCGCACTCTTCGTCATTCAGACGCGGGGTCCGCTGATCCTGCGCGACCTCGATCTGCTGCGGACCTTGGCGCGGCATACGACCGTCAGGGTCAGCTTTTCACTGACCACGGATCGGGAGGAGGTGCGCCGCTGGTTCGAGCCCCATTGTGCCCCGCTTGAAGAACGGCTGAGGGCGATCGAGAGGCTTCGGGAGGAAGGCATCGAAGTCTTCGCGACTCTGGCTCCGCTGTTGCCTTCCAACATTGAGCGTCTGGTGGAAGCGGCCCTGCAGGCTACGACGCAGGATATTATCGGCGATCCTCTCCACATCCGCGAGCACAAGCGCCACGGAGCAACCACTCGTCAAGCAGCCTTCCGGATTGCCGGTGTCCGGGGATTTCGGGAATGGCTGGACCCTGACTTTCAGGTCCTGCTCACCGCCCGCATTGCAGAGCTGGTAGAAAGGGCTGGCCGCCGCTTCGCCGCCGGCCCCGAAGGTTTTTCCTGGCTGGCGGCTCTGCCGGCCGGGGCAGGAGGATCTATCGATGCAAGCACACGTCGAAACACAGCAGAGGGCACAGGAGGTTCTCGCCAGGCTTGGCGTTCCGCCCGTGAGTTCGGGAGCGTGCTGGGGAGAGTGGATCGCTGAGCCGTCCGGCGGTGAACTGCCGTCGATCAGCCCGATCGACGGCACGGAACTTGGGCGCATCCGCATGGCATCGGAGGCGGACTACGAAGAAGTAATCCGCCGCGCCGAGGAAGCCTTTCTTGAGTGGCGCATGGTTCCTGCCCCGAAGCGAGGCGAAATTGTGCGCGAGATCGGCGATGCGCTGCGCCGCCACAAGGACGATCTTGGGACGCTCGTATCGCTGGAGATGGGCAAGATCCTGGTGGAAGCAAAAGGCGAAGTGCAGGAGATGATCGACATGGCCGACTTCGCCACCGGCCTGTCGCGCCAGCTATACGGTCTCAGCATGCACAGCGAGCGTCCGATGCACCGGATGTATGAGCAGTGGCATCCCCTGGGGATCGTTGGAGTCATCACGGCCTTCAACTTCCCCGTCGCCGTCTGGTCCTGGAATGCATTTATCGCTCTCGTATGTGGAGATTGTGTGGTGTGGAAGCCGTCGGCGGAAACGCCGCTTGCTGCCGTGGCGGTCCAGAACATCTGCAACGAAGTCCTTAGCCGCCATGGCTGGAAGGGGATCCTGAATCTGGTGATCGGGCGTGGGGGAACAATCGGCGAGCGGATGTTGCAGGATCGCAGAATCCCGCTCATCAGCTTCACCGGATCGACCCGGATGGGCTATCACGTCGCCGAGACAGTCGGCAGGCGGCTGGGGCGGACTCTGCTCGAGCTGGGCGGGAATAACGGGATCATCCTGATGAAGGATGCCGACCTGGACCTGGCGCTGCGGGCAGTCGTTTTTGGCGCGGTCGGAACGGCGGGACAAAGGTGCACGACGCTGCGGCGCCTGTTCATCGAGTCCGACGTTGCACCCGATTTCATCGAGCGGCTGAAGAACGCCTACCGGCAGGTACGCATCGGCGATCCCCTTGACGCTTCGACGCTCATGGGGCCTCTGATCAACAGGAATGCGGTCAGCGCCTACGTCGATGGCATCCGGCGCATCCGCGAGCAAGGCGGCGAGGTCATCTACGGAGGCAACGTAATCGAACGGAACGGCGGCTGTTACGTTGAACCCACGCTGGTCCGGTCAAAGCCCGAGATGCCGGTTCTCAAGGAAGAGATTTTCGCTCCGATTCTGCATCTGATCGAGTTTCGCGACCTCGAACAGGCAATCCGCTGGCACAACGACGTTCCTCAAGGGCTCTCCTCGGCCATTTTCACCACCAATCTCCTGTCCGCGGAAACTTTCCTCAGCGCTCGCGGCAGCGACTGCGGCATCGCCAACGTCAATATCGGCACGAGCGGCGCTGAAATCGGCGGCGCATTCGGCGGCGAGAAGGAAACAGGTGGCGGACGGGAGGCGGGTTCCGATGCCTGGAAAGCCTACATGCGGCGGCAGACGGTTACCATAAACTGGAGCAGGGAGCTTCCCCTCGCACAGGGTATCCGCTTCGAGCTATAACCTGTGACTGAAGCAACACTCATGCCGTCACAGGCCGTTGGCCTGTGCAGATGGAGAGGAACGTCGAAACTTGGCCATCTATACCTGTTACGACATGATTGCCGACTGTCGCGCCAACAAGCGCGAAGGCTGGATCTACTTCGTCAAGCAGTATTTGCCCGTTTGCAAGCAGCTTTTACAGCGGTATCATTCCAACCGCTCCGCGGATAAAGAGCTCATCAACCGCGTAATCGTAGCGCTCTCCAAACCAGACTCGCCATTGTTTCAATCCCGCGGCATGACTCCGGAACGGGAGTTTGTTGCGGAACTGCGGCAGTGCGTTCTGGCGGCGGTCGAGGAGGATCGCCCGAGCGCGCCTCCGGAAATCCCCCTCGATCTTGATACGCTGACTCGAGCCGTGGAAGGATTCTCAGCCATCGAGCGTCAGGTGGTCTGGTTAACGACAATGGGCTACAGTCCGGAAGAGATATCCGTCGTGCTCCGCATGGATGCCGGAACCGCGCGGAAGGTCATCGACCGCTGCCTGGAGAACTTGCGGCAGCGGATGGACCAATGGAGCCAGGATCTGCTTCAGGCCAACGGCGCCTCGCTTGCGGCGCAGACGCTCTCACAGAAGAGCGACTCCTGTGCTACCCTGCGAGATTTCCAAGACCTGCTGGATGGAAAAATGACCTGGAACCGCCGCCAGAACCTTGAACTGCACCTTGTGAAATGCTGGTACTGCGTCGATCGAGCGGTCCGCTTCCGCGAAGTCGACGAACTGCTCAGCCACAACCGTCCGTTAACCTCCGAAGAAGCAGAGCCATATCTCAAGCTTCTCGGTATTGAGGGGAAGAAGCCTTCGATCTGGAAGAGGATGCTGGGCGCAACCGCGCTTGCATTGATCCTGATCCCGGCCGCCTATCCGCAAACCACGGAGCAGCCAGTTCGGGCGGTGACAGATCCGGGCGTTGTCACGACACGGCAAGGGATCACGCCCGCCGGCATTCCAGCGGTTTTTCAGGGGCGTGTCTACGACATCGTCTTCGGAGCCTCCACGTCGGAAGTCTGGGTTCTGAATGCCGGGCAGGTGATTCGCTTCGACTACCGGGCAAACAAGGTCCTGCAGCGAGTCCCATTCTCAGGCAACGCAGGCCTCCAGGGGCTGGTGTTTGACCCGGTGAAGAACCGTCCGCTCGTCAGCAGCACCAATAAGGCCCGTAAAGCCCGGCTCGCAACTATCAACGCGAACGGGTGGCAGGAGCTCGCCGCAGACTTTGGCAG
>JADGHK010000372.1 GCA_019686145.1 Bryobacteraceae bacterium
CCCGCCGAATATGCCCTGGTCACGCGGCGTCTGCTGAAGCGCCTCGAAGCGGAGAATGTGCGCTACGCCGAGATCAACTTATCGGCGGGCGTGATGCTTTGGCGCGGGCAAAATTTTGCGGCCATTTTCGATGCGGTGCGCGAGGCAGCGGGAGACAGTCGCATCAAAGTTTTCTGGATCCTCGACGCCGTGCGCCAGTTCGGACCGGATCAGGCGATGCAGGTGGCGCGGCTGGCGGTGGAACGCAGAGACGAGGGAGTCGTCGGCTTCGGATTTGGAGGAGACGAAGCGCGCGGACCGGCGTGCTGGTTTGAGGAGGTTTGCTCCTTTGCAGCGAACCATGGTCTTGCGATCGTGCCTCATGCAGGTGAGACCTGCGGGCCGGAGTCGGTGTGGGCCGCGCTAAAGCTTAAAGCGCGGAGGATCGGACATGGGATTCGAGCCGTGGACGATCCCGTGCTGTTGCGCCACCTTTGTAAAAATCAGATACCGCTCGAAATTTGTATCACCAGTAACGTCCGCACGGGATCGGTGGCTGCTCTGGAGGAGCATCCGGTTCGGAAGCTGTTCGACGCAGGCGTGCCGCTTGTGCTGAATACAGACGATCCTGCATTGTTTTCAACGACTTTGACGCGGGAATACGAGATTGCGGCCAGCGTTTTTCACTTCTCGCCTGCTGAGATCGAGCAGCTTGCAAGGAACAGCTTCCAATACGCGCTCAAGCCGGAGGAGGCTTTCGCCGCGAGCGGGCTGGATGCGTAGCCGCCGTGTTCGGGCTGTATACTGAGCCCATGCAAACAGTGTCTGCTCCGTCCGCTTCGTCGCCTGAGCTGGTTTTCGACCTCCTCACGAGCTTCCAGAAGACGGCCGCTTTGAACGGTGCCCTTGAGCTGAATCTCTTCACGGTCATTGGACAGGGGAACCATTCCGTCAGCGAAATCGCAGCTCACTGTAAGGCCAGCGAGCGCGGAATCCGCATTCTCTGCGACTACATGACGGTATTGGGTCTGCTGCACAAAGTTGAAGGACGCTATGAGCTGACGCCGACCGCAGCTGTATTTCTCGATGCGCGTTCGCCGGCTTGCGTTGCCGAGGCTCGGCGGTTTCTCAGCGGGCCAATGACTCGCGCCGCTTTTGAAGGTGTGGCAGCCGCGGTGCGCAAGGGTGGCACGGTCCTCGGCAAAGACAGCGCCACGGCTCCGGAAAACCCCGCCTGGGTGGACTTCGCCCGGGCGATGGGTCCGATAACGGGTCCGGCTGCCGCAGAAATCGCGGACTTGCTTGGCGACGGAAACGGCCAGCCGTGGAAAGTTCTCGACATCGCGGCCGGACACGGACTCTTCGGGATCCATGTCGCCATGAAGAACCCCGCTGCATCCGTGGTGGCTGTCGATTGGCCCCAGGTGCTTGCCGTCGCTCAGGAGAACGCGTCGAAATTCGGGGTTGCGGAAAGATACTCCACACGAGCCGGCAGCGCCTTTGAGGTCGATTTTGGGTCCGGCTACGACGTCGCCCTGCTCACGAACTTCTGTCACCACTTCAACCGCGAAATGAACCTGAGCCTTGCGCGCAAGATATTTGCGGCTCTCAAGCCCGGCGGCCGCCTGGTCACCCTCGAATTTGCGCCCAATGACGACCGGATCAGCCCGCCGGGGCCTGCGGCGTTCAGCCTCGTCATGCTCGTCTCCACGGAGTCCGGTGACGCGTACACCGCCCGCGAGTACATGGAGCTGTTTGAGGAAGCGGGCTTCGCCAGGACGGAGCTACACCCGCTTCAGCGCTCGATGCAACAGCTTCTTATCAGTGAGAAAGGGCAGGCTACTTCTTAAGCCGCCAGTAGTGCCGGAGGACCTTCTCCACGTACATGCGCGTCTCTGGATAGGGAGGTATTCCGTTATAGCGGTCGACTGCCCCAGGCCCGGCATTGTAGGCCGCAAGAGCCAGCTTTACCTGTTGAGGACGGCCTTTGTAGCGCTGCAGCATCTCACGCAGATAACGCGCGCCAGCCTCAACGTTCTGCACCGGATCGTTTGGATCGAGATTGAACTGCTTTGCCGTTTCCGGCATCACCTGCATCAGTCCGCGCGCGCCCTTCGGCGAGACTGCATTCGGATTCAACGAAGATTCCACCCTTGCCACGCTATGGACGATGGCTGGATCCAGGCCGTTGCGAATCGCGGCTTCCGTCAGCAGCTTGTGAGTATTGCTCGCGTATTTCGGTTGCTCTTTCGAATCGATGCCAAGCGTCGTCCCGCTGTCGACGTCGGAATTTCCTTCGTCCGGCTCAATGCTTGCTACAGCGTCTGAGGGAACTTCAATCGAACCGTCCTTGGTGTAGAGCAGCAGCATTTCGCCCAGCTTCTCGTGTCTCTCTCCGTGGATACGGAAGCCGTTGGAAAGCACCACATATTCACCGGCCAGCAGGGGTATTGCAAGAATGCCCAATGCAATAAAAGACAGTTTACGCCTCATCAAAATCAATAACTTCCAAAGAATTGTGTCGAAAAATAGTTTGACGGGCGTGCCTGGTAGATCGTGCACGGTGAAGGGGAGTTTTCTACAGTGCCAGCTCGTGCGGATGCTCCACTGTAATGCGGTATTCATTTCGTAAAGTACTGAAAATAAATAATTTATACTCATGAATCCGCCTGGCTCCGGCACTGAAAAAATTTCCGGCTGGCAAATGCGGATTTCAATCCATTCTTAATTAGAAATCACTATGTAATACGTGTTAATCGGCAGAGTAATACGTGTTAATTCAAATTGTCCGATTTTTCGCAGCGAGGGTGTCGCCCCGCTTCGGCCTTCGTATCCCGAGGGTGGACAATGCACTTCCGCTCCTGTTTTGCCCGCACCAACAATCGCATTACAGCTGCGAGCCCGGAACACAATAAAGCGATTTTACATTACTTTGCCTGATCGGCCGGGAATCGAGCGCGGCCCAGCAGCGATACCGTTCAGTAACCGGCGGCCGCGAGGCGCCAGGATGGAACTCGTCAAGGGCCTCGGCAATTCCCGCTATGATGGTCGATTCCAGCATGACCACGTTTACCCACCTCGAATGCAGTCTCTGCGGGAAGCAATTTGAGCCCGGCCGAATCTACAACCTCTGCGAATGCGGAGGGCCGCTGCTTGCGCGATACGACCTTGAAAAGGCGCGCGCGAGCTGGAGCAGGGAATGGATTTCCTCCGGCGCTTCGTCCATGTGGCGCTATGCGCCGGTCCTTCCGGTCAGCAAGCCTGCTTCGATGATTTCCCTTGGAGAGGGGCTCACGCCTCTGATTCGGACTCCGGCGCTTGGGCGCTTCCTGGGCGCAGAGGACCTTTGGGTGAAGGACGACGGGGTGAATCCGACCGGTTCCTTTAAGGCTCGCGGCCTTTCCTGCGCAATCTCGATGGCCCACGAACTCGGAGTACGCAAAGTTGCCATCCCGTCCGCAGGCAATGCGGCGAGCGCATTAGCAGCCTATGCCGCGGCCGCTGGAATGGAGGCTCACATCTTCATGCCGAGCGACGTGCCGCAGGCCAACTACATCGAATGCCGGGCGTTCGGAGCCAATGTGACTCTCGTCGATGGCCTGATCAGCGACTGCGGGCGCATCGTGGCGGAGCGGAAGGAGCGGGAGGGCTGGTATGACGTCAGCACTCTCAAGGAGCCGTACCGCATCGAAGGCAAAAAGACGATGGGCTACGAGATTGCTGAACAGTTCCACTGGAAGCTGCCGGACGCCATCTTTTACCCGACCGGCGGCGGTGTGGGTCTGATTGGCATGTGGAAGGCCTTCGATGAGATGGAGCAACTGGGGTGGATTTCTTCGAAGCGTCCGAAGATGATCGCCGTCCAGGCAGCGGG
>JADGHK010000373.1 GCA_019686145.1 Bryobacteraceae bacterium
GTATCCCGTCAGCAGAAATTCCAGGCGCCGGAGTTCTTGAAGCCTTCGAACCGATGGAAAACTCCCGAGGAAATGATCCGGCATTTCAAGGCGAGGCGCGACCAGTCCATTGCCTTTATAGACAAGACGCAGGACGAATTGCGCACACGGCTTGCGAATCACCCCGCGCTCGGTACTCTTGACGCCTATCAGTGGTTCCTTCTGCTATCAGCGCACACGGAACGCCACACGAACCAGATCAAGGAAGTGAAGGCAAACCCCAAATTCCCCAAAAAGTGAGGGGCCGCGCTGAGCCAGAAACAGAAAAGGCGCGAGTGGTACAACACGCGCCTTTTTCATTGGTGCCTCTGTGAGAGGAGGCCTAAGACTCTCCGCCTTCTTCTTCCCGGCCCTGTTGCATTGCCTTGAGACGCTCTTCGCGGCGTTTTGCGCGCTCCGCGGCACGCTTCACCAGCTGGGAGCCGACGAGTTCAAGCATGGCCTTTTCGGCGCCATCGCCCTTCCGGTGCAAGCCGAGCTTTACGACACGAGTGTAACCGCCATTCCGCTGGCCGAATCTTGCACCGAGCTTGTCGAAGAGCTTCTTCACCGCCTGGGGCGATTCGAGAAAAGCAGCCGCCTGACGGCGAGTATGCAGCGTGTCCTTCTTCGCAAGGGTAATCATGCGGTCGACAAGCGGTTTCGCTGCCTTGGCCTTCGGCACGGTCGTAATCACGCGTTCATGCTCGATGACGCTGGTGACCAGGTTGCGAAGCAGCGCCCTGCGTGCGGCCGTATCCCGTTTGAGTTTATATCCGGCGTATCTGTGCCTCATCGCATTTCCTCTTATTCGATCTCGCCTAGCTCGTCGCCGGCACTTTCATGGGCAGCAGGAGGTGGGACCGGAACACTGCCGGGAGGCGTTATCAGCCGCCCCTGTGCATCCAGCTTCATACCGAACTGAAGACCGAGCCCGGCCAGAATCTCTTTGATTTCGTTCAGCGACTTGCGACCGAAGTTCTTGGTACGGAGCATCTCGGCTTCCGTCTTCTGCACAAGGTCGCCGATGGTCTGAATGTTGGCGTTCTTCAGACAATTGTATGAGCGAACGCTGAGTTCAAGCTCTTCGACGGACCGGTTCAGCACTTCGTTCATCTGGCTGACACCGCGCTCCATCGGCTCCTCCGGAGCCTCCGGCAGCTCCTCGAAGTTGATGAAGATCGTCATGTGATCCTTCAGCAGCTTCGCGGCCTGCCCAATCGCATCCTGCGGAGAAATGGCGCCATTGGTCCAGACTTCCAACGTCAGTTTGTCGTAGTCCGTCATCTGGCCAAGACGCGCCGCCTCGACCGTGAAGTTTACCTTGCGAACCGGAGAGTGAACCGAGTCAATCGGGATGTAGCCGAGCGGCAGGTCCTCATCAAAGTTCCTGTCAGCGCCGACGTAGCCGCGGCCGACCTTCAGCCGCATCTCCACGTTCAACTTGCCGCCTTCGCTGACGGTTGCAATGTGCAGGTTGCGGTCGAGCACTTCGACATCGTGATCCGTCTCGATCTGCCCGCTCAGCACTTCACCGGGTTGTTCCACACGCAGCCGGGCGGTACGCGTACCATCGCCCGTCATCTTGAAAGGTACCTGCTTGAGGTTGAGGATGATATCCGTGGCATCCTCCACGACGCCCGGGATAGAGCTGAACTCGTGGGCGACGCCCTCGATCCGGACTGCGGTAATGGCAGCGCCTTCGATGGAGCTCAACAGCACGCGCCGAAGGCCGGTTCCGATGGTGGTACCGAACCCGCGCTCGAACGGCTGCGCGGTAAACATGCCATAGCGATCATTGAGCGTCTCGGTGTTGGCTACCAGCCGCTTTGGTTTTTGAAAGCCCTTAAACATCGCTTTCTCCTCTTTGCCTGCAAGCTCTTACTTTGAGTACAGCTCGACGATGAGCTGCTCATTGAGCTGAATCTGAACCAAATCCTCACGCTTCGGCTGGGCCAGAACGCGAGCCTTCAGGCCCTCGCGATCCACTTCCAGCCAGTTCGGCGTTGGAGCGTGCGCAGTGGCGTCACGCGCCGAGAGAATGGTCGGGTTGTTCCTGCTCTTTTCCCGCACTTCCACGACGTCGCCCGGCTTTACCATGTACGACGGAATGTTGACCTTGCGTCCGTTGACAGCGATATGGCCGTGGCGGACAAGCTGCCGGGCTTGCGCTCGACTGGTGCCGAAACCCATACGATAGATCGTGTTGTCGAGCCGGCGCTCGAGCATTGCCAGCATGTTTTCGCCGGTGATGCCCTTCATCCGGCTGGCCTTTTCAAACAGATTGCGGAACTGCGTTTCGAGGAGCTGATAGTAGCGGCGGGTCTTCTGCTTTTCGCGCAACTGCAGACCGTAGCCGACAACTTTGGGCTTGCGGTCCTTTCCATGCTGCCCCGGAGGAAAATTGCGGCGCTCGATGGCGCACTTCTCCGAGTGGCAGCGCTCACCCTTCAGGTACAGCTTCATCCCCTCGCGCCGGCACAGCCGGCATACGGGGCCAAGATAACGAGCCAAGTAAAACCTCCCTAACCTATGTCCGGTTCTTCCGGACTGGTGCAGTTTACGGCAAGAGCCTTCGTCCTGCTTGTTTTCCGCCGAAACGGCGGTGCTGCTTCACGACAACGGCGATCCGGATTGGACGACGATCCGGCGCCGGCCAAATCTGAACCCTAAAACCGCTTCGTCAGACGCGCCGCTTCTTCGGCGGACGGCATCCGTTGTGGGGAATCGGTGTACGATCCTTGATCGCGCGAACTTCCAGTCCAGCCGTAGCGAGTGCACGGATCGCCGATTCGCGGCCCGCGCCCGGTCCGCTGACCAGGACTTCCACGGTGCGCATGCCCGCTTCCTTCGCCTTATTGGCGGCTGTCAACGACGCCTGCTGGGCAGCGAAGGGAGTTCCCTTCCGCGACCCCCGGAAGCCAAGCGAACCCGAGCTCGACCAAGCCACGACGTTGCCCATCGGATCGGTGAAGGTGACGATCGTGTTGTTGAAGGTCGCCTGGATGTGCACAAGCCCGCTGGGGACATTCCGCTTTTCTTTCTTCTTGAACGTCTTCTTCTTCGACGCTGTCTTTGCCGGTGCTTTCGCCATGGATGATCAACAGTCCTTACGTCTTGGCCGTCGCCTTCTTCTTGTTCGCAATGGTGCCGCGGCGCGGTCCTTTCCGGGTGCGGGCGTTGGTGTGCGTCCGCTGGCCGCGCACGGGCAGACTGCGACGGTGCCGCAATCCCCGATAGGATCCCATCTCGATGAGCCGCTTGATGTTCATCGAGACTTCCTTGCGAAGATCGCCTTCGACGGCGCCCTCGGTCTCCAGAATCTGACGGACCCGGTTCACTTCCTCTTCCGACAGATCCCCAATCTTCTTGTCAAAGTCGATACCGGCGCGGTACAGGATCGATCTCGCCCGGGTTCGACCGATACCGTAAATGTAAGTCAGGCCAATCTCGGCCCTCTTCTTGGCCGGAAGATCAACGCCCGCGATACGTGCCATAAGAAATCTCCTGCTATCCCTGCCGCTGCTTATGTTTCGGATTCTCGCAGATCACCCGAACCACGCCATGGCGATGAATGATCTTGCATTTGTCGCAAATTTTCTTTACGGAAGCTCGTACTCTCATTGTCTTAACTCCACGCCCCCACCTCAGCGTCAGGGCTTCTTCAGCAATCGGATAATGCGTCCCCGCGTCCGATCGTGCGGGGAAAGCTCCACCAATACCTTATCCTTCGGCCTTAACCGGACGAAGTTAGCCACCGTCGCAGACGGCGCGTGCGCCACTACCTGCTCCCGGCCCTCGATCTCCAGCCGGTAGGCTGCGTTCGGCAGCAA
>JADGHK010000374.1 GCA_019686145.1 Bryobacteraceae bacterium
CGTCCCGCGCGGCAGCGTTCAAAGATTTCGGGAAAGTGCTGGTGGTCGCGAAGAGCTACTCACTGGAGACCCCGGTTCCTTTACCGCAGAAGCCGAAGGTGATTCCCGTGCCGACCCGCCAATTTGATGCGCAGCAGTTGCGTCTGGCGCTTGCGCTCGGGGACTCGCCCGGCGGCTACAAGGTGAAGGGGCTGATCGGGCTTCGGTGGTCCCCGCCGTATCTTCACGATGGTGGCGTTGCTGTTGGTCCGGACGTAAAGAGGGACCTCGGCATTCCGGGGACATTCTTTCGCGGAAAGAATCCGGATGCAGCCAACAGCCTGCTGGCGCTGGTGGACAAGGATCTCCGATCGCGCGTGATCAAGGCGAATCGGAGTTCGCCCGAACTGCGGAAGGTGAACATCGAAGGCGGCGGGCACGAGTATTGGGTGGCTGATCGTAAGGATCGCGAAGCCCTCGTGCAATATCTGTTATCCCTTACCGAGTGACCTGGGCAGAGAGACCGCGCGGATCAGGCGGTCTGGCTGCGGGTTGCCGAGGCATCTGAGGCGCGAATCCAGAGCGCGAACAGGACGACGCCGGCCGTCAAATAGCTAAGACTCCCCGTCATCCACAGAATCAAACCGCCGAGCTGCTGATCTTCGAGGGGCGTCAGCCCCCAGACCCGCAACGGACGAGCGTATTGCGGATGCCAAAGGTGATTGGAAGAAAGAAGAGTGCCAAGGATTGCCGTCTGAATAAGAGCGGCGAAGAGGTAAAGGCCGGCACGTTTGAAATCGCGCGCGTCATACAACCGGATGAGGGCCGACCAAAAGAGAAGAGCCGAGACGAGGAGTACAGGAAGGGCCGGCTGAAACAAAATCGGAAGGTGGCAGCTCCACAGGATCGCGCAGTAGAGAATCCAGGCCGTCAAAGGCCGCGTGACTAAGTCGCGGAGGACGGCCATCACTCGTCGCTCCGACCAGCGGCCGATAGCGTCCCGCCAGGGCGCTGGCAGCGCCAGAAACGACGCCTGCACCGGCCGGCCGAGCACGAGCATGGGCGCCGAGAGAATCGAGATCATCTGCTGCTGCGCCACGTGCGCGGAGAAGAGCGTCTCCCGGAACGAATTCAGCGGGGAACCGAGTGCGATGCAAAGCGAGCCCCAGCCAGCCCAGAAACAAGCGATCTTCCAACTCCGGATCCCGCTGATCCGGTTTGCGCCGAGCAGATACAGCGCTCCCGAAAGCAGAAGGCACAGGAGCACCAGAGGATCGGAGGTCCAGGCGCCGCTTGGTTCGATGAGATTCATCGCATGCTGGTTTAGAATGCGGCTGCCGCCGCTTCGGCTACGGTCCTGTCCTGATCTGCCGTGCCGCCACTGACTCCCACGGCTCCCACGACCTCACCGTCCCGCTTCAAAGGGATGCCGCCGGCGAAGATCACAACGCGCCCATCGTTGGTGGCATGAATTCCGAAGAACTGCTGGCCGGGTTGGCTGAACTTACCGAGTTCCTCCGTGGAGATGTTGAATGCACGGGCCGTGTAAGCTTTGTTGATCGAGATGCTCACGCTGCCGATCCAGGCTCCATCCATCCGGATGTGGGACACAAGATTGCCGCCGTGGTCTACAACCGCGATATTCATCGGCTGGTTGATTTCACGGGCTCTCTTTTCCCCGGCTGCGATCACGCGGCGGGCATCTTCGAGCGTTACGGTCGCTAACTTGTTCGCCATATCGACAAACCAAGGACTCGTGGATAAAGAAGCGGGTCGAACGGTGGACCCGAAAGCGTTCGACCCGAAGTGGCGCTGAGGGAGCGGCTGCGAAGAGAGCTCACGGTTATTGGGTTCGCATACGACGCGCCCCTTTCGAGCGTCATGCGCTTAGACTCTGCGCGGAAACTTTGGTTTCTTTCTTTGGACGGCCCGGTTAGTTTTCGGGCTCAGGCTGAGACCCAGCCGCCAGATTTGGTTGCCACAACACCTCTTCGATCTTCATGATGTGGTTCGCCCAGCGGCTCCAGACGAAGAAAGCGTCACTCAGGCGGTTGAGGTATCGGATGATCTGCGGATCCACCTCTTCCTCATGGGCAAGGGCAACCGCAATTCGTTCCGCGCGGCGGCAGATTGTGCGGCAGACATGCAACTCGGTATTCAGCCTCGATCCTCCAGGAAGGACAAACGATCTCAGCGCCGGCAGAGGCTCATTCATCTGGTCAATCTCGTGCTCGAGCTGAGTGATCTCGGCCGAAGTAATCCGCGGCTGGCGGGGATGGACATCTTTCGGGAGGGTAGCCAGAATCGAACCGAGATTGAAAAGTTCGTGCTGAACGCGTTTGAGGATCCGGGCGAGTGTGTCGAGATCGGGATACTGAGAGGCCAGCTCTGCGGCGGAAAGGCAGGCCATTCCTAAAAATGAGTTCAGTTCGTCGACGGTCCCGTAGCACTCGATTCGCAGTGAATCCTTTCGTACTCGCTGGCCGCCTGCAAGACTGGTCTGGCCTGTGTCGCCGCCTCGCGTGTAGATACGATTCAGCACGATGCGCGGCTCATCAAAAACAGTCTTTGGCATGAAGATCCCGGCCTCCCTTCCTCCATTGTACGAGGCTCTGCCGCTTCCGCTTTTGCGGGAATCAATGAGATAGCAGCAGATACAATGAAAGTATGAGCGAGCCTCGCGGCACATCCGTTCCTTCGGGCCGCTCGTTCAAGACCTTGAGCGGGCTGCCTGTAGAGCCGGTCTACGGACCGGAACACATAGAAGGACTGGATCCGCGCGGCGATCTTGGCGCCCCCGGCGAGTTCCCCTATACCCGCGGCATTCATCCCACCATGTATCGGGGCAAGCTCTGGACGATGCGGCAGTTCTCAGGGTTTGCAACACCCGAAGAGACGAACCGCCGCTATCGCTACCTGCTCGAGCAGGGCCAGACGGGGCTGTCGGTGGCCTTCGACCTGCCCACGCTAATGGGCTACGACGCGGATCATCCGGCATCGGTTGGCGAGGTAGGGAAGTGCGGCGTTTCCGTCAGCTCGCTCGAGGATATGGAGATCCTTTTCGACTCCATTCCACTTGCCGACGTCAGCGTGTCGATGACGATCAACTCGCCGGCGCCGGTCATCTGGTGCATGTACCTGGCGGTGGCGGAAAAGCAGGGTGTGGACTGGACCAGGCTGAACGGCACGCTGCAGAACGACATTCTCAAGGAGTACATCGCACAGAAGGAGTTTATTTATCCTCCACGCCCGTCCATGCGTCTGGTGACAGACGTAATCGAATATGCGGCCCGGAACGTGCCGAAGTACAACACGATCTCAATCAGCGGATACCACATCCGCGAGGCGGGCTCGACGGCTGTGCAGGAGCTGGCCTTTACTCTGCGCGACGGCGTGGAATACGTGGAATGGGCGCTCGAGCGCGGACTGGAGATCGACGAATTCGCACCCCGGCTGAGCTTCTTTTTCAACGCTCATAACGATTTCTTCGAGGAGATCGCCAAATACAGAGCCGCGCGCAGGATGTGGGCGCACCTGATGCGAGACCGCTTCGGCGCCAGGGACGAGCGAAGCATGAAGCTCCGGTTTCATGCGCAAACGGCCGGCTGTTCTCTCACCTGGCAGCAGCCATACAACAACATTGTTCGCACTACGATCCAGGCGCTGGCTGCGGTCCTGGGCGGCGCTCAAAGCCTGCACACGAATTCGCTCGACGAAGCCTACGCTTTGCCGAGTGAGCAGGCTGTCACGATCGCTCTCCGCACACAGCAGATCATCGCCTACGAGAGCGGCGTTGCTTCAACGGCGGATCCTCTCGGCGGAAGCTACTTTCTGGAGCGCCTGACGCTGGATATGGAGCAGGCGGCAT
>JADGHK010000375.1 GCA_019686145.1 Bryobacteraceae bacterium
GAATTATGCTGTGCCAGGCCTACCGGCGCCAATACGGATGCGATTTCATCTCTGCCATGCCCACCAATCTGTACGGGCCGCGCGACAATTTCGATTTGATGTCCGGACATGTGCTTCCGGCGCTTCTGGTCAAAGCGCATAACGCCAAACAAAGACAGCTGCGCAGCCTCGAAATTTGGGGCACCGGAAGTCCGCGACGAGAGTTCCTGCATGTCAACGATCTCGCCGATGCGCTCGTCCACTTGGTCAAGGTCTATTCCGGCGAGCAGCACGTCAATGTCGGTTATGGCAGCGACCTGACGATCCTTGAGCTCGCGCATAAGATCAAAAGCGTCGTGGGTTTCGACGGCGAGATCGTCTTCGATCGGACGAAGCCCGACGGGACGCCGCGCAAATTGCTGGATTCGAGCTTGATAACCAGTCTCGGCTGGGCCCCGAAGATCGATCTCGATCGAGGCCTGCGGTCGACCTACGAATGGTACCTGAAAAACGTTGCGCACGTCGTCGAAGACGAAGCGGGGATGCACAGCACCCTGCATTAGGGCCTCTCCAGGGGTCGCGTCGCCCCACTAGCTAAGGAGCGTGGAGCAAGCCTCACTCAGAGGGATATCGGATTTCTATTTTTCCGATCGATGTACGCTGCAGCTCAGGGTTCTATCAGCTTCGTCGTTGTGACCGAGAGCGGTGCCGCCCGAGCCGATGTTGTCATCGACGCCATCGGACGCCAACGTCGGGATACTGACGAGGTCGTCCTGGTGACCCGAGCCGATCAAGCTTCAAAGCTCAAAGGCCCGCCGTGGCCCTGGCTTCGGATCGTGGGGCTGCCAGGGGGATCCAAATATTTTTGCGCTGCGCGCGCAAATTCCCGCGTTGGTGCGCAAGCATTGGGTACTGGTTCTTGAGGAGCATTCACTCATCTCCGAACGTGCAATCTCCGCGATCCGTGCCGTAGTCGACAGCGGTGCCGACATCGATTTGATTCCCATCCTCGGGAAGAACTTGAGCAGCACCTCGCCCTGGTCGTGGGCGAGTTTCCTGCACGGATTCGCCCCGATCTGGGCTCCTATAAATGGGCTACCTCCGTTTAGCCTCGTCACGGCGGTTGCGGTGCGGCGCTCAGTTCTCGGTTCCGAGCCTCCCCTGGCCGACGGCGAATGGGAGTTAAGACTTATTCCCAGGATTTTTTCCGATGGGAAGATCAGCTACTCCAACGCGATTTATGTGCACCACGTCAAGCCATTGAATGCCGCAAGCTGCCTGCTTGTGAATTTTCACAACGCCCGAGCCTGCGCCTCTTTGATGCTCAAGCTCGGCGACACGACCGAGCGCGTCAGAGACCTTGCGAGACGGGTCTATCGAACGCGTACAAACGAACTGCTGACCGCCACAGGAGGCCGGCGCCGGGAGCTCCCGCGGGGTACGTTGTGGCGGCTCAAGCTGGTGGTTCTTCGCAAGCTACTTGGGTATGCTAGCCCGGATACGATTTGGGCCCGGCGCGTCCATGCACAAACTCGATTGATCGCCCGCTGCGTAAATCGAGCAACCCGACGCACTGTCCGCGGTCTAGTGCAGAATGGAATTGGTAGCCGATCCGTTCGTAGAGCCGCTTAGCACGGATGTTGTCGGGGTGGACCTTTAAACGCACGTGGCTTGCGCCGCGCAGTCTGGCGACCTCATGGAGGTGGTTCATCAGCCGCCTTGCGTCACCGGTGCCGCGGCGCTCCTTGGCGATATAGATACCAAGGCTTGGGATGGCGTAACCCTCCTCCCATCCCCGCAAAAAGCCATAACCAGTCGCTCGGCCTCTAAGCACCATAAGGGAATAGATGTCTGGGCCCAGGTAGACTGCCCTGATTTCGGCCTGCAAAGGCGTAAACGGATGCGGGTGAAAATGTCTCGCCTCGGGATCAACCGCAATGCGGTCGAATAGCTCAATCAGCATTGCAAGATGTTCCGGTCCGATCCGGACGATTTCGGGCTTCATGTGGCGGCCTCAATCGCGCCGCGCAGCGAGGAAGTAACTCTGTCCACGTCATCGTCAGTGAGGCCCGGGTAGCTCGGCAGAGATACGCCGCGCGCCGAGACGGACTCGGCTGTGGGCAAACGTTCTTGTGCGGCGTACATGGGCATCTTATGGACGCACCCAAAGGTCGGGCGCGTTTCGATCCCGTCTTGTCGCATTTTTGCCCGCACAAGTTCGCGATCTGTGCCTTCAGGCAGCAAGCACGTCATCAGCCATTCGGAGCTCGCCGTGCCAAAAATAGGTTCTTGTAAAGTCACTGGCAAATCGGCGAGAGCTCTTTTATACCGCATGGCGAGCTGGCGCTTACGGAACAAGGTGGCTTCCAGCCGTTCAATCTGGGCAAGGCCAATGGCTGCGGAGAGGTTAGACATTCGATAGTTGAAGCCCAGGCAATCATGCCAATAGATTCGGCCCGGCATGACTCCCTGGTTCCTCGCGCGGCGCAAAAGCTCGGCGTAATCTGCGTCTCGGGTAACGACCATGCCGCCCTCGCCGGTAGTCAGGGTTTTGCTGCCAAAGAAGCTAAAAACACCAACATCCCCGAACGTGCCAACGTGCTGGTCGTGCAGTCTCATGCCTACGCCTTGCGCGGCATCCTCGATAAGCAGAAGCTTGTACTTGGCAGCGAGCGCGACAAAGGCCGTCATGTCACACGCAGCGCGGTAAAGGTGCACGGGCAGGATGGCTTTGGTACGAGAGGTGATGCGCTGCTCCACATCGTCGGGGTCGAGTAACCAATCGGACGGCCGGCAATCGGCAAAAACAGGGGTTGCTCCCGTCAGAGCGATCATGTTCACCGGCGCCACGAAAGTGAACGACGGAACGATCACCTCATCGCCAGGACCGACACCCAGACAGTGGAGTGCCAGATGGAGCCCGACTGTACCGTTGCTCACCGCAACGGCATGCTCGGCACCAGTGTACTCGACTACGGCACGCTCGAACCGTTCGACGAATGAGCCCTGGCCGGAAATCCAGCCCGTATCCAGGCATTCATTGACGTATTTTCTCTCGTTGCCCGAAAGATCGGGCCGGTACAGCGGGATGATCGCCGAGTCGGACGCAGGAAGTGGCTGTGCCGGTCGCGCCATCTCGTTTCTCTCGCACCTTAAAGCAAGACTGAGCCGCTATAATGCGTCTTGGGATCGAAAAAATGAAGAAGATCGCCATTTGCTCACTACTTCGCGCAGGGTCGCCGTACGAAGCCGCCTACTACTTGCAAATTCTGTCCCTCGTCCGCCGTACCTTCACCATCCAGTCCGTCAATGTCGTGTATGATGCCGAGCCGGTCGAGACCCGGTGGGCACGCGATCTTTTGCAGAGCCACGGGATCTCAGTCCGCTATGAGATCGAAGGGTCTGCTGGCCGTGACTTCGACCAGATCGAAGACAAGGCCCATCAATGGGCGGCGACCTGCAATCAATGCGTTGAACTCGCACTTTCGTCGGGCGACGAACTCACGCATCTGGCGTGGATCGAAAGCGATTTGTCGTATGCCTACGACACGATGGAAGTGCTGCTTGGCCGCAACAAACCAATCATCGCGCCGCTCATTTATCTCGGCAACATTTTTTACGACAGTTGGGCCTTCCGGGATAAGGCTGGCCGCAAGCTGTTTTCCTTCCCTCCGGTCGATCCGATCGGTGCGGAGCCGATCGAATTAAACTCGGTCGGCAGCTACGTGCTTTTCGACATCGCCGTGTTTCGGTCGGGCATTCGCTTCCGCGGCGCTTTTGACAGCGGACTGCTCGTCGGCATCTGCGAGGACGCGGCGAAAATTGGTCTCGGTACCTACGCCGATCCAACGCTGGCCGTAATACATC
>JADGHK010000376.1 GCA_019686145.1 Bryobacteraceae bacterium
ACATACGAACTAGGTGTCCGCATGACTCTGGGGGCCGGGCCAGAAGAAATTGCGGGCTTGCTCCTCAGGGAGTGCCTGTGGACGGTAGGCGCCGGAGTGGTGCTCGGAAGCATAGGAGCGGTTGTGCTCTCCGGCACTATGGAGCGGTTGATCTTCGGCATCCGGACACTGGATCCCGCCAGCTTTGCGACCTCCGCCGTCTTCCTGGGACTTGCAGGACTCGCAGCCGGACTATGGCCTGCGGTCCGTACCAGCAGAATGTCGCCTCTTGCGGCACTCCGGATGAAGTAAAGTACTCCTGCATCTCTTTTGCAAATAGTTCCAGGGGGCATTGTGTCCTTTTCCCCTATTGCAGTACACTGAGTAGCGTTATTGCAAGTGGATTGCAACTAAAGGGACAGGATGCAGAGTCGAACTGTTGTACGGAGTAAGTTCATACTGGCTGTACTGCTGATTGCGACCGCCGGAATCTCCCGGGGGCAACAGGCGGAAGTCTCAGGCTTTGTGAGAGATCCATCCGGACAAGTGATCGCAGGGGCAACGGTCACGATCCAAAATCAAGCTACGGCCGCCGAATACCGCACCACGACCAATGAGGCGGGCATCTACACCCTGCCTCCGCTGCCTGCAGGGATTTATAAATTGACTGCGAGCGCCCCAGGGTTCGATGCCAAGGTAATCGATGATCTGCGGCTCCAGGCTGCGGCGAAGATCTCACTGCACATCGACCTCCCCATCGCCAGCACGAATCAGACGGTGACAGTGGATGGGAGCGGAATCTACATCAACACGGTCGACGCCACCGTCGGGACTACGGTTGACCGGCGGTTCGTCGAAAATATGCCGCTCAGCGGACGCAGTTTCCAATCGCTCATGACGATGGTGCCCGGCGTATCCGTCGTTCCCTCGCAGGGCGTCGGTAGAGGTGGAGAGATCAGTGTCAACGGGCAGCGGACGGAGGCGAATTACTTCACTGTCGATGGCGTGAGCGCGAACACCGGAACGATGGCAGGAGAAGTCGGACTAGGCCTCGGAGCTGGCTACTCCGGTTCCGTTCCCGGGCACACCGCGCTCGGAACTACACAAAGCATGGTTTCCATCGACGCGCTTGAGGAGTTCCGCGCGACCACTTCCACTTACTCCGCCGAGTATGGGCGCAATCCGGGCGGCCAGTTCTCACTGACGACCCGGTCCGGTACCAACGATTGGCATGGCTCGGCCTTCAATTACTTGAGGAACGACAAGCTGGATGCGGCAAACTGGTTCGATAATGCAAACGGGTTGCCGAAACAGCTTACAAAGCAGAACGATTTCGGGGGAACGTTAGGCGGTCCTCTGTTTCTCCCAAAGGTATATGACGGAAAGGACCGAACGTTCTTCTTCTTTTCGTACGAGGGTTTGAGGCTACGGGCGCCTCAGGCGGCGATCACAACCGAGGTCCCGACCCTCGAGGTTCGCCGAAATGCTCCGGCGGAGCTGCAGCCGTTCCTGAACGCCTTCCCGATTCCGAACGGTCCGGTTCTGGAAAACGGCAACGCACACTTCACGTCGGGCTATACCAGCCCGAGTTCGCTCGATAGCACGAGCCTCCGCGTGGATCACAGCGTGAACCCCAATCTGAAGCTGTTCGGACGCTTCAGCCGTACGCCTTCCAGCGTCGTGACGCGGTCCATCTATGGCTTGTCCGAGCGCAATTCGCAGGAGCTTAACCTCAGAACCCTGACGCTTGGCGCAACGGCAGTGCTTTCCCCCCGCCTGAACAGCGACTTCCGCTTCGGCTCCACGTGGAATGACACAAAGAACGTGGGCGTGATCGACAACTTCGGAGGCGCTACGCCGCTTACCTTCGACAATGTGCCAGGAATGAGCGGGCCGAGCCTCGCGTGGCTCTACTTCCGGATTCCCGGGAACCGCTATCCGACCCTCGGATTAAGTCCGTCGGAGAGCCAGCAGAGGCAGCTCAACGTTGTGGAAACGATGAATCTGTCGGTCGGGCGACATGCGTTGAAATGGGGAATCGACTACCGCAGGACACTGACTAGAGTTCCGCTGCCCAAGACCTATATCCAGGTCGGGTACTTTGACCAGGAATCCATCCTGGCGAATCAGCCCGGCATCCTTCGCGTCTTCCGAAGTGAAATTGAGATGCAGCCGGTGTACTCGAATTTTTCCGCCTTCCTTCAGGATGAGTGGCGCGTCAGCCAGCGTCTGACGCTATCGCTCGGGCTGCGGTGGGATCTGAATCCGGCTCCGCGGGATGCGGACAGCAACCAGCCGTTCACGGTCGATCAGATCAAGGACCTCTCCAAGACCGCGGTCGCACGGCGCGGGTCCGATCTTTGGAAAACCGCTTACAACAACCTTGCTCCCAGGTTCGGTGTTGCTTATCAGGTAAACCAGAAACCCGGGTTCGAGACGGTGCTCCGGGGCGGCGCCGGCGTCTTCTACGATACCGGCAATACGTTGGGGTCACGGGGCTATCTCTACGGCGTGGGCATCACGACGACTGCGCTGTTCGCGTCCAGCTTTCCCCTGACGCAGGCTCAGCTCGATTCCATTCCGGCGCCGAGCCCGGATCCTCCCTACCGCTCGAACGTCGTTGGGTTCGACCCCGAGTTGAAGCTGCCATATACCGTGCAGTGGAATGTGGCCGTCGAACAGGGTTTGGGCTCCAAGCAAACCGTCACGATGAACTACGTCGGAGCCGCGGGGCGGCGGCTGCTGGCGGATATGTTGTACTACCCGGGAAACATTGGCAACCCAAATTTCGCAGCGGCCGAAGGTCTCTACAGCATGGGCCTGTACCTGACGACGAACCGCGCGAGCTCCGACTATCAGGCGCTCCAGGTCAAGTTCCAGCGGAAACTGTCGCACGGATTGCAAGCTCTGGCTTCGTGGACGTGGTCGCACTCCATCGATAACGCTTCCACTAATTTCACGCTCAGCCAGCTGCTTCGCGGCAATTCAGACTTCGATCTTCGCCACAACGTGCAGGCCGCCATTACATACGACATCCCTGGCCGGTACTCGAACCCGTTCGTATCGGCGCTGCTGAAGGATTGGTCTGCTGACGTCCGCATCTTTGCACGGACGGCAGCGCCGGTCAACATCGTTGGGACAACCGGTTTCGACCCCGGGACGGGCGCGAACTTGGACTACCAGCCAAACCGGATCTCAGGCCAGCCGCTGTATCTGGATGATCCGAAGGCCCCCGGCGGACGTCGGATCAACTCCGCAGCCTTCGAAGCAGCGGGCGAGGGCCAACAGGGGAACCTTGGCCGCAACATCGTGCGAGGCTTTGGCGCCTTCCAAACCGACATTGCGTTGCGCCGGGAGTTCCCCTTCGGTGAGCGGGTACGGCTTCAGTTCCGCGCCGAGGCGTTTAACGTGTTCAACCGCGCCAACTTCGGCTCCTTCTATAACCAGCTCGCGGATCCGCTGTTCGGGACCGCGGCAAACACATTGAACGGGCAGTTGGGTGGATTGAATCCTCTGTACCAGGTCGGCGGACCTCGGTCGATGCAGCTCGCTCTGCGGCTCTATTTCTAAAACCATGTTCAAAGCAAAGACAGTCAGAACCTGGTACAAGATCCACAAGTGGACCAGCCTCATCTGCACTGTCTTTTTGCTTTTGCTCTGTGTTACCGGGCTGCCGCTGATTTTCTACCACGAACTGGAGCACCTGCTCGGCAACGCGGTCGAGCCTCAGCCCATGCCGGCCGGAACACCGCTTGCGAGTCTGGATGCCGTAGTGGAAGCGGGGCGGAAGCTGCATCCCGATCTGGTGCTCCAGTACCTGTCGTGGGATCCTGACGAGCCGAATGTCGTATCGCTCAGCA
>JADGHK010000377.1 GCA_019686145.1 Bryobacteraceae bacterium
TCGGACTTCGACCGGACGCACGTCGTCCAATCCTACTGGCTGCTGGAGCTGCCGTTCGGCCGGGGCAGGCGCTTTGGTTCAAGCGCTGGTCCGATGCTGGAGCGGCTGATTGGCGGGTGGCAGGTCGCCGGGTTCATGACCATTTCGAGCGGCCGTCCGTTCACGATCTTCTCGGGTTACAACACCTTCAGCAATGTGGTGCAATCGACCGCCAACTGCAACGGCTGCAAGCGCGTTGATGGAGGCGTTTACCAGGGCGCAGGCGGCTTCGCCTGGTACCTGACACCTGAGGAGATTGCGAAGTTCCAGCCCGTGGGACCTGGCGAGCTTGGCAACACCGGACGCAACTTCTTCCGCGGTCCAGGAAGCTTCGTCATGAACGCCTCTTTTATGAAGCGTACCGCCCTGACGGAGCGCTTCAACCTCGAACTCCGCGCCGATATCACGAACCTGACCAATACGCCGACCTTCGGCTTCCCGACGGCCGTCGTAACGTCAACAACGTTTGGCCGGATTCGGGATACCATCGACAGCGAATCCCGGAAGATCCAGCTGGGGGCGAAGATCAACTTCTGATCCCCGGCTTCTCATCCCCGGCGCTTCGCGAGGCCAGCTCATGGAGCCACCGCTCCAGAGGATGAGGCCATTTCGTCAGAAAAAAGAAAGAGCTGGGCGTTTCAGCGCCCAGCTCTTTCTTAGGGCTTGAATTCTTTCAGAGGTCTGTGAGGTGCTCGATGCGTCCGGTGCTGTCCCCAATCTTCTCCTCACGGACGCCTGCGATATCGAGCATCGTAAGGAAGAGATTCGTCATCGGGGTTCCCTGCTTGTACCGGATGTGACGCCCGCCGCGGAGCTTGCCGAGGGCGCCGCCCGCTACGAGCGTCGGGAGATCGAGATGGTTGTGCCGGTTGCCGTCGCTCAAGCTGCTTCCGTAGACGAGGAAGGAGTGATCGAGAAGGCTGCCGTCACCGTCCTGAGTCTCCTTCAGTTTCTGCAGGAAGTAGGCCAGCATCTGGACGTGGTGCTGGTCGATCTTCTGCAGCCGCTCAATCTTGGACGGATCGTTGAAGTGATGGGACAGGCCATGGTGCGCATCGGGTACGCCGATGGAACGGTAGGTACGGTTTCCGCCTTCCCGGCCGATCATCAATGTGATCACGCGGGTCGAGTCCGTCTGGAAAGCGAGCGTCATGAGGTCGAACATCAGCTGGATGTGCTCCTCAAACGTCGGCGGAATGCCGGAAGGACGCTCCATTGCCGGTATCGGGCCGGCTTTGGCGCTCTGTTCCTCAGCCTTCTGGATGCGGCGCTCTACCTCGCGGACGGCGTCCAGGTACTGCGTCAGCTTCTGCTTGTCGCTCGCTCCGAGATCTAAGCCCAGGCGTTTGGCATCCTCTCGGACGAAATCGAGGATGCTGCGATCCTGCCGGGCCTGAATCGCCCGGGCGGCGGGATCCGTCGTCTCGCCATCGCCGAAAAGCCGCTCAAACACCGCTCGCGGGTTGTTCTCCGGCGGCACCGGCGTTGTCGGAGAGCTCCAGGAAATCGTGTTGCTGTAGGCGCAGCTATAGCCCGAATCGCACCCGCCGACCATGCGGTTGTCTTCCAGCCCGAGCTCCAGAGAGGGCAGGACTGTGTCCTTGCCGATCTCTCTCGCCGCAATCTGGTCCACGGACGTGCCCGCCCGGATATCAGCGCCCTGCGTCTTCTTCGGGTGAACACCCGTAAGCCAGGTGGCGCCAGCACGCGCATGATCCCCCGGGCCGTCGCCGAGGGCCTGACCGTTATAGTGATCCAGGCCCGACAGTACCAGGAGATGCTCCCGGAAGGACTCGACCGGTTTCAAGGTGCGCGGGAACTCAAAGCCGGCGCCTTCGGTTTTGGGAGTCCAGTCCTTCATGATGATGCCGTTCGGCACGTACAGGAATGCCAGCCGCAGAGGCTGTTGCTTTGAACCGACGCGGCTGGTCGAAGCCAGAGCGGGTGTCATCGCATCGAGGAATGGCAGAGCAATCGTGGTACCCAAGCCGCGCAACAGGGTGCGGCGGGACAGATACTTTCCTGTGACGATCATTTCTCCGGAGTTCTCCTCATCTGGAATGGGACGCTGTTTATAACGGCAAGGGTTACAGCCGAGAAGCGATAATTGTTACGTGCGGCCTCCCGCCGAATCTGGCGGATTGCCGGACGGTCATAGTACTCCAGCCCTCGCCCGAGGGCATAAGTCAGTAACTTTTCCGTGAAGCATTCGACAAACTGGTCGCTGCGCTCCATAAGAACCGACTTCAACCCGGCCGGACCGCTGAATGTTGATCCGCCGGGGAGGGCGCCCGAGGCGTCGATTTCCACGCCGCCTTCGCTGCTTCGAAACTTACCGATTGCGTCATAGTTCTCCAGCGCGAATCCGAGCGGATCGAGTTGCGCGTGGCAGGATGCGCACGCCGCATTGGCCCGGTGCTTCTCAAGCGCCTGACGCAAGTCTTTTGCAGAGATGGCCGCGCTATCTTCAAGATCGGGGACGTTGGGAGGCGGAGGCGGCGGAGGGGCGCCGAGAATATTCTCCAGAATCCACTTTCCTCGGATCACAGGCGAAGTCCGAGTGGGGTAAGAGGTTACGGTCAGAATGCTGCCGTGCGTAACGACGCCGCCCCTCTCCTTCTCGTTCAACGCGACTTTTCGGAACCACGACCCGCGGACCCCAGGGATCCCGTAATGCTTCGCAAGCCGTTCATTTACGAAGGAGTAATCTGCGCTCAGGAAGTCGAGAACCGAACGGTCTTCGCGAATGATGTGTTCGAAGAATAACTCCGTCTCTCGCTGAAAGGCGTGCCGGAGAGCCGAGTCGAATTGGGGAAACTTATCCGGGTCCGGGGTCCAGCCGGCGACGTTCCTAAGGTGGAGCCACTGCCCGGCAAAGTTATCCACCAGGGCCTTGGACTTCGGGTCTGCCAGCATCCGGCGAACCTGCTGCTCCAGCGCCGGCCTCAGCTTACCCTGCTCCGCCAGGCTGAGTAACTCGTCGTCCGGGATGCTGCTCCAAAGGAAGAAGGAAAGCCGCGTCGCAAGCTCAAGGTCGCTAATCCGATAGATCGAGCCGGGCTTGCTGCCTTTGGGGCTCTGACTCGCGCGGAAGAGAAAGTTAGGAGAAACGAGGATCGCGCGCAGCGCCGTCTCAATGCCGCCCTCAAAGCTGCCGCTATCCTTACGGCCTTCCGCGAACAGCTTCATCAATGGAGCCATATCAGTTTCTGTCACGGGGCGGCGGTACGCCCGGCGCGCGATTGTGGACAGGATCTTCTCCGCGCACGGCTCCTCGGCCTTACCAGGTTCCGGACGGCACACGAAAATTCGCTTCCGGCTCTCGGTTTCACCCGGTCCCTCCGGGTTGAACGGGCCGCCAATTTGAACGTAGTCCACGGAGAGAGGGGGCGGAGGCTGAGTTCCCGCGGTCAGCCGGAGGACGGGAGGATTCTCCAGCTTTACGTACTCATTTAGAAGGGCTGCGCTAATGCTATGCATTCCCGCCTTGATCGGAAGGCGAATCTCGAAATTACGCGTGTCCTGCGCCTCTTCCGCCGGATTAATTACTGCGTCGTATAACTTCACGCGTTGGTTATCAACGCGGACATCCAGCTTTGGCGCCGGTGCATTCGGCGGAGGCGTTCCACGGAGCCGGACCAGAATTGAATATTCAGCGTCAACGGGGAAGAAATGGGTCAGGCTCATGCCAGTGCGAGCATTGAGCGGCAGCTTCCCGGTGTCCGCCGTCCGTGCGGGTGTCGCAGTGTATCTCTCGATTGCCGGCTTGGCCTTGACTGTCCCAATCGCCAGACGG
>JADGHK010000378.1 GCA_019686145.1 Bryobacteraceae bacterium
CTCCCCGCCTATATGGTGCTCGGGCGTGTGGCAGGGTTTGACGAGAAGCAGATCCTCGAGCACTGGGCAAAGGGCGAGCGGGACGTTGTGATCGAACGGGCCAAAACGATGATGCGCTAGCGCGCCCGGCCGCCCGCGATCTCTACTTTTGCTACCAGATCTTCGTACGTCATCTTGCCGGGATGATAGAGCGTCACGATGCCGTTCGTGTTGACGAGTACGAGGGTCGGCGTCGTGCTTGCGCCGAAGTTCTTGAAGTTGTCTTCGCTGACCGGGACCGCCATGTCGTTCAGCGAGGCATAGTGGTGCCGCCGGATTTCGTCGATGTACTTCAGTTCGACATCGGGAGGCGCCTCTTCCCCACGAGCGACATACCCGTACCGCTGCGTCGGGCCGACGATCACTAAATCCGGAAACTTCGCCTTGAGACGAGCCAGGAGAGGAGCCTGGTACTTGCAGTCCCCGCACCAGTGGGCCCAGAAGAACAGCAGGACGGGTTTACCCTTGAGCGACGCCAGCGAAACCGGTTTTGCACCGAGATACTCCTTCATCTCCAGATCCGGGACGGGCTTCCCTTCCAGAGAAAGGAGATTGATGTTCTTCTGAATTCGGGTCTGGATGGACGTGCCGCGGTACCGTTGGAGCTCACGCCGCAGATACTGCACCGCCTCGGCACGCTCTCCGCGAGCGCTCATCACCTGCGCCCGGACTTCGATCGCCGCTCCGAGAGCGATCGGAAGCCGCTTTTCCGCGTCCAAAGGGCGCGATTTCAGCTGCTGCTGGACCAGCGAGTATGTCTTAGCCGCGTACTTTTCCGCCTCGTCAAGCTTGCGTGCGGCGAGCGCGCCCCGCCCCATCCAGGACAAGGCCTCGAGCATCTCCGGCGTCACTCCTCGCTTGGCGCGATACTCGTCAATGTAGGCTTGGGCGGTCTGGAAGTCCCCGTTCGCGATGGCCAGCCGAACTTCCGGGACAAGCTCGGCGCACAAGACCGTGGGCAGCAGGACGAGCACCCAGGCCGTTCGTTGCAACCCCATTTTTCTCAATCTCAGGATATCAACAGGCCGCCCCATCTACGATTACCTGTCCCCTGTCAAACGAACGGAACCGCTCGCTGGCAAGAGCGCAATCCAGGCAATCTCGCAAGGTTGGCCGAGACGCCGGACCGGCTGGCGGCCGAAATCCCCGTACCGGCGCTCCTCGTCCCGCCTTCTCCACTCAGTTCAGCACGCACTGACACCGGGACCGCAGAACGGCAACCGGGGTCAGGAGGCAAGAAGCTTTCGCGTATAAGCGATCGACGCTTCCAGATCTTCCCGTTCCCGCTGGGCTACCAGCTCCTTCGGCACCTTTGGATCTTCCGGCGGAGCAGTTCCCTTCTCCGCGTACGCAAGAAATCTGGAGAACTCCCACGCCGGCGTCTTGCGGTAGGCGTCCCAGAAGGACGGGTCGCGCCAGGAAAAGATGCGCGGACCCGTAACGATGATCTCCATGGAAAGGGCGCGGCCCGGACACAACTGACGGTACTTTCGCACCCAGTCGGCAATATTGACGTTCCCTTCTCCCATTCGGGTCCACTTCACCGCGGTGCCCTGCTCCGTGTTCCAGAGCAGGCTGTCACGGACGTGGCTGGTGAGAACGTAAGGCGCCAGCACCTCAAGCGTCAGGTGCGGGTCCTCAATCGCCCAGACCGGATTACCGGAGTCGATGCATGCCCCGACGAAATCCGTGCCCGCCTCTTCGATCAGCATCTTCAGTTCCCGCGCCTGCATGTCGCCGGCGTGATTCTCGACCGCAATCTTTATCCCGGCGTCCAGCGCGCGCGAACGTACGGCTCGAAGCGTCTTCACGCAGTTGGAAATGTGCTGGTCGAGAGAAACCTGCCCCAACCGGTCCGCCGATGTCCCCAGGAAGCACCGGACCAGCTTGGAACCGGCAATGCTCGCAGCGCGAATCACCCTGGCCAGTTGCTCTTCGGCGGTTCCCTGCGAGGGGTCAAAGGCCTTCGAGGTCGGGCAGATCGACCGCATGCCGATTTCGAGCTCGATGCCGTGCTGCTCGGCGCGCGCCCGAACCTTCCTCATGTGATCGTCATCGAGCGAACCCAGGAAGCGGATCTCGGAGAAATGGACGACCTGCGCCTTGTGCCTGGCGCAATAGTCGAGGAACTGGAAGGCGTCCCAACCCTGTTGACGGAGACTGAAAAGATCAATGCCGAACTTGACGGACGCCGGGGGAGCAGACGCCCCACCCAGAGCGGCTGTTGCTGACGAGGCGAGGGAAGAAGCCAGAAACGTTCTCCGCTGCATGCCTTGTAGTTTACTCGCGAAAGCGGTCCGCGGGCCAGGAAATTCATGGCGCTCCCGGCATGGGAGCTTTGCCGGGCATCCGGGCCCGCGGACCCTGTTGAACCTCTCGTCGGGAAACGTTCCGGCAGCTAGAGTGGGAGGGACCTCAGGTACTCGCGGAACGCGTTCCCCAGGTCGTGGCGGCGAAGCGCAAATTCCACAGTCGCTTTGAGGAAGCCCAGCTTATCTCCGGCGTCGTAGCGGCAGCCGTCGAAGCGATATCCGTAGATCGGCCTGCTGCGAAGAAGGTGTTTCAACGCGTCCGTGAGCTGAATCTCTCCGCCCGACCCAGGATCAATCGCCTCGATGCTGTGAAAGATTTCGGGGGTCAGAATGTACCGGCCGATGATCGCGAGGTTCGACGGCGCCTCGGACGCCTTCGGTTTCTCGACAAGGTTGCGGATTCGGAAAAGGCGGTCCTTGGCTCCATTGTGGGCTACCGGCTCGGCGTCCACGACTCCGTATGCGGAGATCGCCTCGGTCGGCACCTCCATCAACGCAACGACCGATGCGCCGTAGAACTCGTAGACGTCCAGCAGCTGCCGCAGACACGGAATTTCGGCATCGATGACGTCATCGGAAAGTACTACGGAAAAAGCCTCATTGCCAACCAGTTCCTTCGCCCTAAGGACGGCGTGTCCGAGACCGAGCGCTTCCTTCTGCCGCACATACGCGACATTGATCATGTCGGACACGCTGCGGACGATGGCAAGCAGTTCCTTCTTGTTCCGGGATTCGAGCAGATGCTCCAGCTCGAAGCTCACGTCAAAGTGATCCTCGATTGCTGTCTTTCCCCTCCCGGTGACAATGATGATGTTCTGGATCCCGCTATGGATCGCCTCCTCCACTCCGTACTGGATCAGCGGCTTGTCCACCAGGGGAAGCATCTCCTTCGGCTGTGCCTTGGTTGCCGGAAGGAAGCGTGTACCCAGTCCAGCAGCCGGGAAGACGGCCTTACGCACCTTTTGTATCATCACAACCATTGTACGCACTGATCCCCCGAGGACTCTCGCCCGGAGGCACGCCAAAAGCCTTGCCTGAATGGTCAAGTTCGGCTACAACTGTCTCCATGGCTAACCCGCAGGTTGAACTTGCCCTCGAACTGTTCGAGAAGGCCTATCAGTTGCAGATGCAGGGGGACCTTGACCTGGCGGTGGACCTATATAAGAGGTCAATCGAAGTCTATCCAACTGCCGAGGCCTACACGTTTCTCGGCTGGACCTACCGCTTTCAGGGCAAGATTGACGAAGCAATTTCAGAGTGCAAGAAAGCGATCGACATCGACCCGAGCTTCGGAAATCCCTACAACGATATTGGCGCGTACCTGATTGAGAAAGGGAAGCTGGACGAAGCGATTCCCTGGCTGGAGCAGGCGACCCGGAGCGCCCGCTACGAAGCCTATCATTATCCCTGGTACAACCTTGGCCGCGTTTACATTGGCAAGGAGATGTACACCAAGGCTCGCGCCTGTTTCGAGCAG
>JADGHK010000379.1 GCA_019686145.1 Bryobacteraceae bacterium
GATGAGAGTATCCGCCTCGCGGACCGTCACCGTAAACGGCTTGTCCACCACGACGTTCTTGCCATGCTCGAGCGCCGCGCGGGCAATTTCGAAGTGAGTCGCCGTCGGCGTCGCGACGACTATGAGCTCAATGTCGGGGTCGGCGAGCAGCCGGTTCAGCGAGGGCACCGCCTCAACTTCCGGCAGATCCGCCTTCACCTGCTCTACCCGGCTGGTGACAACCGCGGACAGCCACATTTCTGAGGCCGAAAGCAGCGGCGCATGAAAGGCCGAACCCGCAAGACCGTATCCGACAAGCCCAACGTTGATCTGCCGCATGTCCCTCCCTATGCCGTGCCGCTAGCGCTGATTGGCCTTCAATATTTTCTTCCGCAAGCGGATTGACTTCGGCGTAACCTCGACAAACTCGTCCTCACGAATGAATTCGAGCGCCTGCTCAAGATTCAAAGCCCGCGGCGGAACCAGACGAATTGCCTCGTCGGCGGTGGAGGCGCGCATGTTCGTCAGCTTCTTTTCCTTAACGATATTGACATTGAGGTCCGTACCGCGGGCGTTCTCGCCAACAATCATTCCCTCGTACACTTCCGTTCCAGGCGCAATAAACATCGTTCCCCGCTCTTGCAGGTTATAGATGGCGTAGCTCGTCGCCTTCCCCGGGCGGTCCGCCACCAGTGACCCGGTGGGGCGCGTTTCGATCTCCCCCTGCCATTCGATGTAGCCATGGAACAGCGAGTTCATGATGGCAGTGCCTTTGGTATCTGTGAGCATTTCACTGCGCATTCCGATGAGGCCGCGCGAGGGAATTTCAAACTCGAGCCGGACTCTCCCGCTGCCGTGATTGACCATCTTCGACATCTTCCCCTTCCGGTGGCCGATCTTTTCAATCACGACGCCGGCAAACTGCTCGGGAACGTCAACAACCAGGAGTTCGAGAGGCTCATGCAGCTTTCCGTCGATCTCCCGCGTAATGATCTGCGGCTTGCCGACCATCAGCTCATAGCCTTCGCGACGCATCATCTCGATGAGCATCGCAAGCTGGAGCTCGCCACGGCCCATGACTTTGAACGCGTCCGGACCGCCTGCCTCCTCGACCTTAATGGATACGTTGGTCAGGAGTTCCTTCTCCAGGCGCTCCCGCAGATTCCGCGATGTCACATAGGTCCCTTCCCGTCCGGCAAACGGCGAGGTGTTCACCGTGAACGTCATCGCGATCGTGGGTTCATCGATCTGAATGGGCGGCAGCGGTTGAGGATTCTCGGCGCTTGAGATCGTTTCTCCGATGCTGATCCCCTCGACGCCTGCTATGGCGAGGATGTCGCCTGGACCCGCCTGCGTCTCGTCGACTCGCTTCAGGCCTTCAAAGGAGTACAGCTTCGTGATTCTGGTCTTTTGAATCGAGCCGTCCAGCTTGCAGATGCTCACCTCGTCGCCCACGCGAAGTTTTCCGGAAAAGATCCGGCCGATGGCGAGGCGTCCGAGATAGTCGCTGTAATCGAGGTTGGCTACCTGTAACTGAAGCACTGCGTCAGGATCGCCGCCAGGCCCGGGAATGCGCCGGAGGATGGTCTCAAACAGAGGCCGCAAGTCTGCGGAATTGTCTTCGGGCGCGCTCTTTGCAATGCCTGCCTTGGCGTTCGTGTAGATGACCGGAAAATCGAGCTGATCCTCGGTAGCGTCGAGATCGATGAACAGATCATAAACCTCGTTGAGAACCTCGGCAATGCGGGCGTCGGCGCGATCTATCTTATTAATGACGACGATCTGGGGCAGCCTCGCCTGAAGCGCTTTCATCAGGACGTAGCGGGTCTGAGGCAGCGGGCCTTCGCTGGCGTCGACCAGAAGCATGACGCCGTCGACGATTTTGAGCGCTCGTTCGACTTCGCCGCCGAAGTCGCTGTGCCCGGGCGTATCGACGATGTTGATCTTGACACCGCTGTATCGCACGCCAGTGGTTTTGGCAAGAATGGTGATTCCGCGCTCACGCTCCAGCTCATTCGAGTCCATGACACGCTCGCCCACGTCCTCGTTTTCGCGGAAAATACCGCTCTGCTTGAGCATGGCGTCAACGAGGGTCGTCTTGCCGTGGTCAACGTGCGCAATGAAGGCGATGTTGCGGATCGATTCGTTACAGATGGAAGTGTCTCCGAAAGAAAAGGGTCTTTTTTCTATCGTCCCACATCTTTGGCGACTACAGCGCGGCGACGATTCGAGCCAGCAGGGCGACGCGATCCGGAATCCGGTCAATCAGAATGCTTTCATTCGGCGCGTGAGCTCCTTCGCCCACGCCGCCTAGCCCGTCGAGGGTCGGTATTCCTAAAGCTCCCGTAAAATTTCCGTCCGAGCCCCCGCCCGTGAACGACTCCTCCACGGCAATACCCAGTTCTTTTCCCTGGGCTTGCGCAACCCGAAAGAGCTCAGCCACGCCTCGGGTCCGCTCCATCGGAGGACGGTTCAAACCGCCGCTCACCACAATCCGGCAGCGTTTGTCGAAGGGCTTGAGACTCCGGAAGGCCTTCTCCACGTAGGACACATCCTTCATTTTGGGAACTCGGACGTCGACTTCCACGCTTGCCTCTGCGGCGACTACGTTGCTTCGCGTACCGCCCCGAATGACGCCGGGATTCACCGTGATGCCCCTCTCCAGACGCGTGAAGCCGGAAATGCGTTCGATCTGGCGCGCCAGTTCAACAATGGCGCTGGCGCCCGCGGCAAAGTCGACACCGGCGTGCGAGGCACGGCCCTCAACTCTCACCGTGTAGCCGCCGACCCCCTTGCGGGCCGTCTTGAGCTTGCCTTCCAGGCCGGTGCCCGGCTCCAGCACCAGCACCGCCAGGCTCTCACGAGCCGCCTCCTCTGTCAGCGGCCGGGACGAGTTGCTCCCGACTTCCTCGTCGGAGTTGATTTGAAGGACCACGCGGCGCCGGACAGGAATCTCCAAGTCCTTTAACGCCCGCATCGCAAAGACAAAGAATGCAAGCCCGGACTTCATGTCCAGAACCCCGGGCCCCCAGAGTCTCCCATCCGCCTCGCGCCATGGCATACTGCGCAAAGTGCCGAGCGGCCATACCGTGTCGGAGTGGCCAAGAGCAAGAATCTGCCCGTCCTTCTTCCGCCCCGGGAGGGAAAATGTGCAGCGCAGGTGGCGTCCATACTTGCCGCCGCGAAACGTTCTCACCTTCGCGATATCCGCGACTTCCGAAGCGAAGAGATCGACGAAGCGGTCGACGGCGCCGGAATCATCGCTGGGAGATTCACATTCGACCAGACGGCGCAAAAATGTTTTCAACTGTTTTTGCTTCGACTGCGCATAAGCAAGGAAGCGGTCCATCGACTGCTATAATATCGGTTCCACATGTCAGTTCTTGATATTCTCGCGATCCGCAACGTCCTGCCGCACCGGTATCCGATGCTCCTTGTCGACCGCATTATTGAATTGGAAGAGGAGCGGATTGTAGGAATCAAGAATGTCACCATCAATGAGCCATTCTTTCAGGGACATTTTCCGGATTTTCCGGTGATGCCCGGGGTCCTGATCGTGGAAGCAATGGCGCAGGTGGCGGGAGTGCTGGTGCTCAGCCAGATTCCGGATCGCGACAATAAACTGGTCTTCCTGGCGTCGATTGAAGGGGCGAAGTTCCGCCGGCCGGTTGTGCCGGGAGACCAGCTCCAGATCGAGATGAAAGTGATGAAACGCAAACAGACAGTGGCCAAGATGTACGGGACGGCCACCGTCGACGGCGCTGTCGTGGCAGAGGCGGAGGTTATGTGCAAGCTCGCTGATCGGAAGCAGGAAGCAGCGCCGGCAGGCGTCGGTACAGCG
>JADGHK010000380.1 GCA_019686145.1 Bryobacteraceae bacterium
CCGGACCATCGCTACACGGGCGTGCTGGTTCAGGACGCTGCGTACATGGTCGTGGTTCCGAATGTGACGCCTGATACCCCGCCGCTCAAGAAGAATCCCCTGTTCCTGTACTTTCAGGATCGCTTCAAGAAGCCGGCTCCTTTTCGACCCGATATCGCGGTAGCAATTGACGCCACCTTCGACAAGAAAATCGCTGCGCTGGATGCTCATACATCACAGGTCTACGAATGGCTGCCGTGGGTAGACGGTCAGCTGGATCAGGTGCCAAAGGACCCGGCTGAGCGGATCAAGTGGCTGGCAGCGAGAAGGACGCGGCCGATGACTCCCGAAGTACGCGCTTCGCTCGAGAAGTGGTACGGGCCGAAGGCGGCTTCCATCAAACACTACGAGGCCTTCGAAATCTGCGAGTACGGCAGGCAGCCAACCGACGACGAGATCAGGCAGCTCTTCCCAATGCTCGGAAAATAGCCGATGAATCCTCTCGAGCAGGAGCTCCTGCGGCGATTGCCTTCCGTCGATGAGGTGGTGAACCGCATCTCGGCGTCGTTTCAGGGGATTCCGCGCCGTGTCCTCGTGGAGGAAACACGGCGAGTTTTAAACGCGACGCGAACCGCCATCCGGCAGGGACAATCCGCGGGAGAGGCCGATATCGAGCTTCGAGTGCGCACTGCGCTCGAAGCTCTGCTGAAGCCATCGCTCCGGGGCGTGATCAACGCCACGGGAGTCGTGCTGCACACCAACCTGGGCCGCGCCCCGCTTCCTCAGCCCGGCTTCATCCACGGCTACTGCAATCTCGAATATGACCTGGAGACAGGCAAGCGCGGCAAGCGGGATGTGCACATCAGCGGACTGCTCGAGCGCCTTCTCGGAACGCCGGGAATTGCGGTCAACAACAACGCAGCGGCCGTCTGGCTCGTGCTGAATGAGCTGGCCGCGGGGAATGAGGTTATCGTTTCGCGCGGCGAGCTGATTGAAATCGGCGACGGGTTTCGCATTCCCGACATAATGCAACGCTCCGGGGCCATCCTGCGCGAGGTCGGCACGACGAACCGCACACGGATCGAGGACTATCGAGCGGCTATCAACGAGCGGACCAGGCTGTTGATGCGGGTTCATAGAAGTAACTTCCATATCTCCGGATTTACAGGAAGGCCGGAACTGGAGGAGTTGGTGGCCTTGGGCCGTGAGTACAATTTACCTGTCTACGAAGACCTCGGCAGCGGCTGCCTGGTTGACTTATCCCGCTTCGGGATTCGTGAGCCATTAGTAACCAATAGCTTGCGCGCCGGCGTCCGGCTCGTATCGTTCAGCGGCGACAAACTTCTCGGTGGCCCGCAAGCTGGAATTATTGCAGGGGACCCTGAACTCGTTACCCGCCTCCGCCGCAATCCGATGTTCCGCGCGCTGCGGCTCGATAAGCTGATCTACCAGATGCTCGAAATGGTTCTCCGCTCGCTGTGCTTGGAACGGTGGCACGAAATCCCCATTCTCCGTATGTTTATGGAATCTCCGGACGACATTCGGGCGAGAGCGGAGAGAATGGCAGCATCGCTGCAAGGCAAGAAGGTCGACGTGATCCCCGGATGGTCTGTAGCCGGCGGCGGCTCAACTCCGGAGCAATCTATCCCAACATGGCTGATCGCGATCACCGGTCCAGTGGCTGCGATGGAACGCCGTCTAAGGTTCAATGATCCCCCCGTAATTGCAAGGATCGAAGGGGATCAACTCCTCATCGATTTGCGAACCGTCCTCCCCGAACAGGAATCTGTACTTCGAATGGCACTTTTGGCTGCCTAGTTGCTGTAGACCTCCTCGGAGGAGGAGCACTGTGAGAATGCAACTTCCAGTGGCTACTGCTGCTATTTGCGCAATGCTAATTGCGAGCGGATGTTCACAGAGATCGACGACGACGGCGACGAGAGCGCCCGCGGGGCCTGTCTATACCCAGACTGCGATGCAAGGTATGGTTCCGGCGGGAACGCAGCTCGTTGTACGTACAAACGAAACGATCAGTACAAGAACGGCGACGCCGGGGCAGGCATACTCAGCCGAAATCACCCGCGACGTGGTCGATCAAACTGGTCAGGTCATTATTCCAGCCGGTTCTCCAGCTGAGCTAACCGTGGTGCAAACCGGAGACAATCAGCTTAGTCTTGCGCTCAGGTCGGTTACGGTTCGTGGTAACACCTACGCGGTTACGACACCTATGATTGAAGAGCGCGGTACAGGCGGACTTGGTTGGAATCGTCGTACTCTGGCATTCGTCGGTGGGGGTGCCGTACTTGGTACCCTGATCGGCGCCGTGGCTGGCGGTGGAACAGGCGCGGGTATCGGCGCCATCGTCGGCGGTGCAGGAGGAGCCCTTGCCCAGGTTCTAACCCGAGGAGATGAAATTCGCGTACCTGCTGAAACGGAACTTACCTTCCAGCTTGACCAGCCTGTGTGTATCCAAGGCTATAGACGCTGAAGTCTTGGAAAGGGCGAGGGGGAGGACCGCTCTCTTCCTCGCCTACATCTGATACAGCATCAGGTACACGACCACGCCGGTGACACTGACATAGAGCCAGACCGGCAGCGTCCAGCGTGCGATCGCCCGATGCTGCGCCAGACGCCCCCGGTAGGCGCGCCAGACTGTGATGCCGGCAAGGAACGGGACGGCGGCGGCGAGTACCGTGTGGGTGAGAAGGATCGTCAGATAGACGGTGCGGATCGTGCCGGTCTTTTGGAATCGTACCGATCCCACCTGATAGTGATAGATCAGGTAGCAGGTCAGAAATAAAGCCGAGGCTGCGAGCGCCGCTATCATGACACGCTGATGGGCGCGTTTCCGGCCTATCCGGATGAGGACGTAGCCCGAGACCAGCAGCACGGTCGCCAAAGTATTCAGTAGTGCGTTGATGGTTGGCAGGTCTCTAACTTCGATCATGCAGGCTCCTTCAGGAGCTTCTGGATATCCGCGGTCAACGTGGTTACTGCGTCCGGCTCGTCCGTGGCATAGTAACCCCGGATGCGTCCCTTGCGATCCACCAGAACAAAGCGGGTGCTGTGCTCGAGCGTCCCGTCTACGTTGCCGAGCTTAAAAGAGTAGCGGCAGATCTGATTGAGCGCTTCCATCGGCCCTGTCAGGAAATGCCACTGTCCCTCTCTGGCCTTGTAGCGCTTTGCGTAGGCTGACAGGACTTCGGGGGTGTCGTTCTTCGGATCGATGGTAAAAGATACAAGCTTCACATCCGGGTTTGCCTCGACACTGTCCTGCACCTGCTTCATTTGCGAACTCATGCGCGGACAGGGTCCATGGCAGGACGTGAAGATGAAGTCGGCCACCCAGATCTTTCCTGCGAGCTCGGTGGCGCTGTGAAAGTCGGTGCCGCGATGATCCGTCAGGGTGAAATCCGGAACGACGCCGTAGGAGGGCAGGTCGCTCATCCGGGACACGCAAGAAGTAAGCACGATTAGAAACAGACCCAGAGCCGCTAATCTCATCATGCGAAGCTCCTTGCGTTGCGCTCGCGAACACTGGACGCGGCGGCTGCAAGGAGCAGCGCCGCCATCGCGGCAGTGATCACGACGCTGAGTCCGAGGCCGGGCATGCCTTCCGACCGGGGAGCTCCAAGCAGGATCCGAAGCGCGGAGACGGCGTAGGTGAGCGGATTCACCGCCATCAGCCAGTGAATCCAGCCATGGGCGGTGTGCGCGGGGAAGACAGCCCCGGAGACCAGCCACAGAGGAAACAGCACCAGGTTCATGATCGCGTGGAAGCCCTGTGTCGAATCGGTCCGCCACGCGAGCAGAAAGCCCATCGACGTGAAG
>JADGHK010000381.1 GCA_019686145.1 Bryobacteraceae bacterium
ACGGGCAATAATCTCCTTCGCGCCGGACAGATCGAGCACCTTGGCTAAATTCGTCGCTGGGCCGGCGAGGATCGCAATGGCGTTCTGGTCGTGCTGTGCCGTGAAGGCATTCCGAATCAGAGGCGCGACCTCCGCAGTATCAGTCAGCTTATGAATGCTGTGGGCGTAGACTGGCTTGCCGCTGGCGTCGGTCTTGGCAAGGGGAACGGTCACCATGGGCGACTCGCCGGAGATCCGTCCGTCCGCCGCCAGTCCAATTGGGAGGCCGCGGCGCAGTCCAGGGCCTCCGGCATAGAAGTTGGCCACAGCGTCGCAAAAAGCAGCGGTCTTTAGACTTGAGGTCGTGAGGCTGATGGAAACGACACGCGCCTCCCCCTTTCCATCCAAACCATACAGGATGGCAAGCGCCAGCATATCATCAATGCTATTGCCCAGGTCAGAATCAAAGATAATTCCGACTGGCGGCTTTGCCCGTTCCGAAGACTGCATCGTGGAGCCTCTTTGTAATAGCAGCGTAAGTCAGGCGAGAAACTGCGCCTGCGTCTCTAGAGAAAGTATCACGAGCCAGGCGGCCCCTTCCAACAAAATAAGCTTGTGGTAGCATAATCCCAATCTCACCTCAAGGAGGGAACGTGAAGACACGAAGCTTCTCTCAGTTACTCCTGTTCGCCGTCATCCTTTGCTGCAGCACGACCGTCGCCCTGGCGGGGAGCGCGGCGAGCCTGAAGGCGGGCAAGGCAGAGCTCAAATCGGCAGGTCCGCTGGCCTTCGGTCCGGATGGCATTCTCTTTGTCGGAGACACGATGGGCGCGGCTATCTTTGCGCTCGATACAAACGACCGCACCCCGGCGACAGGGACAAACCACAGCTTTCAAATCAAGGGCATCAATCAGAAGATCGCCGCCCTGCTGGGCACGGAAGCCGACCAGATTCTTATTCATGACGTAGTTGTCAACCCGTTGTCCCGGAACGTCTACCTCTCTTTGTCCCGAGGCCGCGGTCCTGAGGCTGTTCCAGTCATCATGAAGGCGGAAGCGTCGGGGAAGCTCACGGAACTATCCCTGGAAAACATCAGGTATTCCAAAGTTGACCTTCCGGACGCCCCTGATCCGTCCGCCAAAGATCGCCGGGGACAAAGCAGGAGGCTGGAATCGATCACGGATCTGAAGTATGTCAACGGCAACGTGATCGTCGCCGGGCTTTCCAACGAAGAGTTCTCCTCCACACTTCGCTCGATTCCCTTCCCCTTCCAGGCTGCCAGCAAGGGAGCGAGCATCGAGATTTTCCATGGTTCCCACGGCCGGTTTGAAACGAACGCTCCGGTGCGCACGTTTGTCCCCTTCGACATTAACAACAAGCCCTACATCCTTGCGGCCTATACCTGCACGCCTTTGGTAACGATCCCGGTGTCAGAACTGAAGCCGGGCAATAAAGTAAAAGGTACGACGATCGCCGAGCTCGGCAACCGGAATCGGCCCCTCGACATGGTGGTGTATCGCAAGGGTGGAAAGGACTACATCCTGATGGCCAATAGCAGCCGCGGTGTGATGAAGCTTCCAGCCGCCAATCTGGACAAGTACCAGCCCATCACTGCTCAGACCGAAAAGCAAGGTGTTCCTTATGAGACCATCGCGTCCCTGAAGGGCGTGCAGCAGCTCGACAAACTCGACGACGCGCACGCGCTGCTCCTCATGGACGATGGCGGATCTCTGGATTTACGCAGCGTGCCTCTGCCGTAACATCGAACACATTGTCTACATTTCGGATTGCCGTCCTAGTTCTGTTGCTGCCGCTTGCCGTCGGAGCCGGAGCGGTCTCCATCCGGATGGAAGGGGGATCGTTCATCGTCGAGGGCTGGAGCCCTGGAGCGCATGCCCCGGCAAGCGGCTGGCAGTCCATCTTCTCGGTCTATGCCGGGGATGACGATGTCCCGCCCATGCTCGGGACATACATAGTAAAAGATGGCCATCTTGTGTTTCGCCCCCGGTTTCAGCCTTCGCCTTCGATCCGCCTGCGCGCGGTTTTCCGTCCGCCTTCAGGCAGTCGGGTCGAGGCGGTGTTTGAACCAAAGGATGCGAAAGCAGCGCCCTCAACGCGGGTCGAGCACGTTTACCCTTCCACCGACCTGCTGCCGGCGAATCAGTTAAAGTTCTACATTCACTTTTCTGCGCCCATGAGCCGAGGAGAAGCGTGGCAGCGCATCAAGCTCCTCGATAGCCAAGGCGTCCCCGTCGAGCTTCCGTTCCTGGAGATTGAGCAGGAGCTGTGGGACCGTGAGTGCCGCCGCCTGACGGTCCTTTTTGACCCGGGGCGGATCAAACGCGGGCTGTATTCACTCGAAGAAGCCGGACCGGCCCTCGAAGAGAACAGGCGTTACACCCTGGTGATCGATAGCGGATGGCGGGACGCGCGCGGGGCGCCACTGACAGGCGAATACCGAAAAACGTTTGCCGTAGGACCTGCCCTCCGATCAGCCGTGGAACCGGCACGTTGGAAAATTCACGTGCCGCCGCCCGAGTCAACCGATGCTTTGCGTGTTCAGTTCGACCGCCCGATGGATGCGGCCTTGTCGATGCGTCTGCTCAGCGTGTTACGGGACGGAGTCCCTGTCGCCGGAACGCCTGCGCTCGCAGAAATGGAGACGGAATGGCGGTTCGTTCCCTCTCAACCCTGGAAAGAGGGTGAGTACAGCATCGTCGTCGACACCTTCCTGGAAGACCTCGCCGGCAATCGCGTCGGACGGCCGTTTGACGTGGACGTCTTTGAACAAGTGACGAAGCGCGTCGAGAAGAGCAGCGTCTCACTGCCTTTTCGGATCGGTCGTTAAGAGCGCAAGGGTAGCCCAGCCTGACGTCGAGATGTGCTCCGCATAGCTTTGCGCTCCCGATGGCCGTGTTGTCTCCGGCCACCCTCCAGTAGCCTGCTGTTGTCTGATCAAAAAATCCCGTCCCCGCCTGACCGCCTCCTTGGTCCGTTCCGGCTGGCCAACCTTCGGGAGCGCAAGCAAGACGATGGCAGTGTCGAAGACCTCGGCGGGAACCGAAGGCTGAGGTCCCCACCCTCCATCGCTGGTTTGGGCTCGCAGAAGGCGTTCGAGGTTCCGCTGCAGAATTGGCTGGGCGTGCGGGTGCGCGAGCAAGAGCGCAGCCGCATCGAGGTTGCTCCGAGGCTTTGCCGCCAGAAGCCACCGGTTCGCGCGGTCGATGGCATCCTGAAACTCCCTGGAGTCGGCGCGTTCCAGCGCACGCCGCGCGAGGTACGTCGCGAGGAAGGGACCGTACGTAGCCGGAGAGGCGGCAGGAGACTCCGTGTCGACGCGCCAGCACCCATCGGCATCCTGATCGCGGAGAAGCATCCGCGCTACCTCAAGCAGCGGTGCCCGGTCACGGACGACCTTCGCGTCAAACGCCTCTCCCAAAGCAGCGGCAAACTGAATGCGGGCGAGCTTTTGATCGCTGAAAGCCGAATCGGAGCGATTCGTGTCCCACCGGGAGGGCTGGCGGAGCCATTGGGTCGTGTCTTGAAGCGCCTCGGCGGGAACCCGGTAACCGAACCGGACAGCCGCATACAGTGCCCGGGCCCCGTCGCCGTTATTGTGACAGGAAAGGCATTTGTTCTCTTTCCGCCAGCGCGCTACTTCCACAGCCAGGTAATCGATCGCTCTCTGCTCAGGTGTTTCACCGGGATTTCCGGATACCGGAAATTGAGCGAACAACGAGAGCAGGAGAACGGGGATTACCAACATTTCGTTTTCCGATTATAGTTACTTGATATGCAAAAGCCCCTGCTTCGCGGCGTTTCCTTGGCCG
>JADGHK010000382.1 GCA_019686145.1 Bryobacteraceae bacterium
GGTTCCAGGAGAATCATATGCTGCGACACCTCGGCAGCCGAGGCGTCGCGCGTCGCGCTATAGACGTTCAGAGTCATCCCGCTCGAAGGCTGTCCGGGCGGAATCATGCTGTTGTACGTGACCCCTTCGTGAACTACCTGAAGAAGACGCGGGCCATCCGGGGTGTGGTCGAAACTGAATTTGCCGCTGGCGTCCGTCTTCGTGGTGCCGACCGACTCCATGCCATTGCCGACGCGGAAGAGCGTCACCTGCGCTCCCGGCTGCGGCTTGCCCGAAGTCTGGTTGACGACGACACCGTCCACGACTGCGAGCGCGGGGAGAGCCAGAAGGAGCAAAGTCAGAATTCTCATTGATTCCCCTCCTGCAGCGGCTTTCCGCACTCGCCGCAGAATTTGAGCGGGCGTTCGAACCTGGCATTGCAGTTCGGACAGACAAAGCTCGCCTCCGCCTTCGAAGCCGCCTGGGAAGGCGAGGATGCCGCCGCTGTCGCCGTCTTTGGCGTCTTGCCTACGATTGCATCGATTTCGGCCAGAGTCGCCGCGAGTTCCCGCTGCAAATCCTGTTTCGTGCGCTGGTAATCTTCGTCGGAGAGCTTGCCCACCCGGTATTCGAATTGCAGGTCGCGGAGATTCTCATAGATTCGCGCCTTGCGCTCGTCAAGGTGCTGCACGGGCGAAACAGGCTCAGGCTCCGGAAGGTCCTTCGCACGGACCAGCAGGGTGAAAGCGAGAACGCCTATGGTAAGGATGACTGCGAAGATCAGAATCATCAATCGAGTTTTGCCAGGTCCTTTTCAATGCGGTCGCGGTACCGCGCATACGCCTCGGAGCTAAGCTCCGCCGCCGGCGCGGCGGCCGCCTCCGGCCGCAATTTTCTCCTGACAAACCACCAGAGAAACACAGCACCCGCCGCCGTCGCGACAAAGGGCATGACCCATCCTATTAAAAAAAAGCCTTCGGTTGGAGGTTCACGCAGAATGGCCTTGCCGTACCTGTCGACGAATGCCTTGAGGATCCCCGCCTCGGATTGCCCCGAGTCCACCATTCGCAACAGCTCCGCTCGCGCAGGATCGGCGAAATGGCACTGCAGCATGTTGCACTCGGTCAGGCTGGACTGGCACCCGCACTGGCATCCGAGCTTCTTGCCGATGCGCCGCACCTCGGGATTCTGAAGCGGGGTGCTGCCAGGCGCGAGGGTTGCAGCGAGCAGTGCGGCGAGAAGGAGTCTACTTTTCAACCTTCGCATGTTTTTGCACAACCCCCACGACCTCTGTTCGGGCGTACTGCAGCCTCACCTTCGGCGGTATCAGGCAGATGATGGATCCGGCAAACAGCACTCCAAATCCAATCCAGATCCAGGAAACAAGCGGGAAGACGAAAGCTTGAATGATTGCCTTATCGGAGGAGCTCTGCGACATGGAGGCGAAGTTGAGGTAGAGATCCTCATTCAACCGGCGCCGGATGCCAACAATCGAATTCGGCTCCTGGCTCGCCTTGTATATCCGCCGCTCCGGCCTCAATGTTCCGATCTGCTCACCGCCCTTGCTGATATCGACGACCGCGCGCTGCCACATGTAGTTTGGGGTGTCCCCATCCTGGATCTCGCGCACCTTCATCTCGTACTTGCCCAGGCGGAACGTCTCTCCCGTGCCGACTTCCACCGTGTCGTCCTTGTTGAAGGCCGCGCCTGTGAAGCCAACAAACATGAGCACGATGCCCATGTGGACGATGTAGCCTCCATAACGCCGCGTGTTCCGGTGCGTGAGTTCGACCATAGCCCTGACGAGATTCATGTTGTTCCGGGCAGCGATCGCAAGCGATCCCTTGAGGAACTCGGAGACGATGGTCGCGGCGACAAACAGGCACAGACCAAAGGACATGAGCGCGTAAAAATGCCGGATGCCGGCCACGATCAGAACCGCAACAAGAAGAACCGCAGCCACCGAGGGCCAAAGGAATGCGCGCTTCAGGCTTTCAAGTGAACTTCGCCGCCAGGCGATCAAGGGCCCCACTCCGGTGAGGAAGAGCAGGAACAGGCCGATCGGGATGTTGACGCGATTGAAGAACGGCGCTCCCACGCTGACCTTCTCGCCCATGATCGCTTCCGTGATCACCGGGAAGAGCGTTCCCCAAAGCACAGCGAAGCAGCTTGCCAGCAGAATCAGGTTATTAAACAGAAAACTGGATTCGCGCGAGACAACGCTCTCCAGACGCGCTTCGCTCTTCAGATAATCCAGCCGGCTGAGGATCAGATAGACGGATGCCCCGAGACCGATCGCGATGAAGGCGACGAAGTATTTTCCGATTGCCGAGACACCAAAGGCGTGTACGGAACTGACGATACCGGACCGGGTGAGAAAGGTTCCGAAAATGCAAAGCAGGAACGTGGCCGAAATCAGGGCCATGTTCCATACCTTCATCATGCCCTTCTTTTCCTGCATCATGACCGAGTGCAGGAACGCCGTGGCCGTGATCCACGGCAGCAGGGAGGCGTTCTCCACCGGATCCCAGCCCCAGTAGCCGCCCCATCCAAGGACTGCGTAAGCCCAGCCCGCGCCAAGGATGATGCCGCAGGACTGAAACAGCCAGGTGACGATCGTCCAGCGGCGGGTCGTATGAATCCAGGCATCGCCGGGCTGCCGCGTGATCAACGAAGACATGGCAAAGGCGAAGGGGACTACGAAGCCGACATAGCCGAGATAGAGCATCGGCGGATGGATCGCCATTGCCCAATACTGAAGAAGAGGGCTCAGCCCGCGCCCGTCCTCGGCGGCGATAATTCCCTTCCCTACGGCGAGCACCTGGAACGGGCTCTCGACAAAGGCATTCAGAATCAGGAAGAAGCACTGCGTGCTCATCAGCACGACAATGACCCACGGCATCATCTGGCGGAACTTGCGCCGGTTGGTCCACGTAACCACGGCAGAGTAGCTGGAAAGGATCCAGCTCCAGAACAGCAGCGACCCTTCCTGCCCGCCCCACCAGGCGGTGAACTTGTAGATGGTGGGCATTGCGTGGTTGGTACGGCCTGCGACGTATGCGAGCCGCATATCGCCAGTAAGGAGGGAATACACCAGCAGGCCCGACGCGAGAGTCAGTAGAATCCAGATGGAATAGACAGCCCTCTCGGCGCTGAGGATCAGGAACGGCTTCTTCTTCAGGGCGCCGACCGCCGAGCTGAGAACGGCATAGATTGACAGGCAGAAGGCCAGGAGGACGGCCAACGCCCCCAGATTTTCCATTTCAATCCTCCGGATCAGCGCCGGCTAGCTGATGGACGCTTTTTGATTCAGCGGCTTTGCTGTCGGCTTCCCGCTGCCGGGCTTCGCTTCATACTTCGAGGGGCACTTGGCGGCAATCGAACTGGCGTGAAAGGTTCCCGAAGGATCCAGCTTGCCGTCGGCCATCGCCTGGGCATCGTCGCGGAACGTATCCGGCAAAGGATCCGTCCCCTTGTACACGACGTTCAGACGCAAACCCTTGTCCTTTTCACAGATGGTGAAATGAACCTCTTTCCCTTCGCGGCGAATCGAACCCGGCACTACGTCTCCAGTGACACGTATTCGCTTCCCATAGCCATCCTGGCCCATCCGGGTTACTTCCTCGATCGTCTTGTAGTACGTCTTGGACTCGCTGATGCCCCCGGCAGCAAGCCAGATGAGGGTACCTACAATAGCGACCACGAGGATCGCGAACTTGCCGTAGGTCTTCATAGATTCACCTAAGATCTTAGTATAGCTCTATTTTCCGCCGTATCCGCCGCAAACGGAGACACTTTTCCCGCGCTGCGGGGCGCGCGATTTTT
>JADGHK010000383.1 GCA_019686145.1 Bryobacteraceae bacterium
GGACAAGACGCCGCCAGGCCTCGTCTCCGAGCGCGCCTGGCTCTCGACGGTCGTAACGCGGCTGTGCCTCGACCGGCTGAAGTCCGCCAGAGCTTCCCGCGAAGAATACGTGGGGCCGTGGCTGCCGGAACCGGTTCTGCTCGACGCGGTGCCCGCGCCAGAGTCTGAAGTGCTCCGCCGGGAGTCCATTACCGTAGCGTTTCTCGTTTTGCTCGAGACGTTGTCCCCAACCGAGCGAGCGGCGTTTCTGCTCGGGGAGATTTTTGACTACGACTACGCGGACATCGCGAGGATTTTAGATACCAGCGAGGCCGCCGTACGTCAACTGGTTCACCGCGCCAAGGAGCGCCTTACGCAGGGCAAGCGGCGGTTCACTGCAAGCCCTGAGCGCCAGCGTGAGATCGTGCGCCGCTTCCTGTCTGCCGCTCAGGAGGGCGATCTCGAGGGATTGGAAGCTCTGCTCGCCGAGCATGCGACGTTTACGGCAGACGGCGGAGGCAAAGTCGCGGCAGCGAAGCGCGTGGTGGAAGGCGCAGCGGCAATCGCCAAGCTGTTCGTCGGACTTCGTCAAAAGGCCGTCAAAGACCTAAGCGCCTGGCATGTGGAGATCTCCGAGGTGAACGGTGAACCCGCCGTGCTTGTGTTTGTGCAGGGCCAGCTCGACACCGTGTTCATCCTCTCGATCCAAGACCGGATTCATTCGATTCATGCCATCCGCAACCCGGATAAGCTCCGATGGCTCGAGCAGCGCCTCCCCTCATCCGTCCGGAATCGAACCGTTTAACGAAAGCTGAGGCGGTCGGGGCGCTTCTCCCCAAGGCATCAAACCGATTCGGATCCGTAACACCTTTTCCCCTTTTCCGTTAGAGGCTTGCATTGCAAGAGGCTTGCCGAAGTATTGACAGCGAATACATAATCATATATGGTCGATAGGATTAGTAGGGTACTTTGCTCCGGCGAGGACCAGGGCTTCCCTTCTGACTATTGATGGTGATCATGTCATGAGAAAACTCCCCTTCTTATTCGTTGCATTCGTTGTCTTTGCATCCGCTCTCTTAACGGTGGGAGCGGTGCCGCTTTGCGCACAGACTGGCTCGATCACCGGTCGCGTCGTCGATTCCTCCGGCGCAGCCGTCGCCGGGGCGACACTCACCCTTCGAAACACTGCAACAGGCGCTCAACGTGTCGCACAGTCCAACGAAGCCGGACTGTATACGTTTCCCCTTCTTTCGCCTGGCAATTACGAGGTGACCGCTGAGCATAGCGGATTCAAGTCCGTGATTCGCAGTACCGCCCTCGCTGTGGACCAGCGAGCAGAGCTGGATTTCACGCTCGAGGTAGGCGCAGTATCGGAACGCGTCGAGGTCACCGCTCAGGCTTTGCAGCTCAACACCGTCGAGGCAAGCCAGGGACAGGTCATCGACAACAAGCGCATTGTCGAGATGCCGTTGAACGGCCGCTACTACGGAGATCTTGCGCTTTTGTCGGCAGGCACCGTTCCCTCAGCCCCAGGTAGCCGCTTTGGCGGCTTCAGCTCCGGCGGCCAGCGTGTCACGCAGAATAACTACCTCCTTGACGGCATTGACAACAACTCTGTTGAACTCGCTGGCGCTGGACGCCGCGCCGAGATGGTGCAGCCTTCGGTCGACGCAGTGCAGGAATTCAAGGTGCAGACGAACGCCTATGCCGCCGAATTCGGGCGGGCGATGGGCTCCGTCGTCAACTTAACGTTGAAGTCGGGGACCAATGAGCTCCATGGCTCTGCCTTCGAATTCCTGCGGAATGAGAAGCTGGACGCGCGGAATTACTTTACGCCCGCCGAGGCCGAAAAGCCGCCGTTCAAGCGGAACCAGTACGGCTTCTCGATCGGCGGGCCGGTCATCATTCCCAAACTGTGGAACGGGCGCAACCGGACGTTCTTCTTTGGCGACTACGAAGGAACGCGCATCCGGGAAACAGGCACCATCATCAGCACGATTCCAACCATGCGGATGCGATCCGGCGATTTTGGCGAGCTGGCGCCCAAGCAGATCAAGGATCCGACCACACAGCAGCCGTTCGCAAACAACGTCATTCCCGCTTCGCGAATCGACCCTGTGGCGCAGCGCCTGATCCGTCTCTACCCTGAGCCGATGACTTCGGGCCTTGCCTCGAACTACACATACCTGTCGCCGCGCAATCAGGATGTCGACAAGTGGGACGTGCGAATCGACCAGAACCTCGGCAGCCAGGATACGGCGTTCTGGCGTTTGAGCAAGCAGGATGTGAATGTCCCGGACACCCCCTCGCTGCCCGCGCCAGCCTATGGCGGCGGCAACCTAGACTACATCACGGAGGGATACAACACAGGCGCAGGCTGGAACCATATCTTCAGTCCCACTCTGCTCGCCTCCGTTCGGGCAGGATGGAACTTCACCCTCTTCAAGCGCAACAATCCCGCCTCAACAAATGGCGCATTCCTGAATCAGGAGTACGGCATTAAAGGCGGCGATAATACGATCCCGGGCGGATTTTCCCAGTTGTCAATCACGGGCTACCGCGCGCTCGGAATCGGAGGATTCAATCCCGTTGATCGCGATTCCCAGAACCGGCAGCTCTCAGGCGATCTGACCTGGATCAAATCGCGCCACACGTTTAAGTTCGGAGCGGGATTCCTGAGATCGCAGAACAACATACTGAGCTCGCGCAACTCCGTGGGCAACTATACCTTCAACTCCCAATACACGAACGACGGCGCTGCCGATTTCCTGCTTGGGTATGCGAGCGCGTGGGCTTGGAACACGCCTGTGAACGTGCAGCTTCGCACTTATAATCTCAGCTTCTTTGCTCAGGATGACTGGAAAATCTCCGACCGGCTGACAATCAACCTCGGCTTGCGCTACGAGGTTTCTCCGCCGTGGGTCGAGAAGTACAACAAGATGGGGACCTTCGATCTGGACACGTCGCCCGCAAGCCCAAGCCTGGTCTATGCGAGCGACGGTTCCCGGGAAGATCGCGCCCTGATCGCCACGGACACGAACAACTTCATGCCGCGCATCGGCTTTGCGTACCGCTTGAATGAAGCCACGGTGATCCGGTCCGGCTATGGCATCTTCTATTCGTACATGGAACCATTCGGCGATAACGAATTCCTGATCGGCAATCCTCCCTTTGCCTACGGCGTAACCCTCGCCGGCAGCACAGCCAATCCCGCCGTTGTGCTCGCCGACGGACCGCCAGAGGGAGCCACCGATTTAACCCGTGCGACCAGCTTGCAATTCAGCTCTTACGAGCGCAATCCAAAGCTGTCCTCGGCGCACCAGTGGAACTTCAACATTCAGCATCAACTTGCGTCGGACTGGTTGATTGAAGTCGGATACAGCGGGTCGCGCGGCTTGCATCTGCTCCGGCAGTACGACGGGAACTTTTCCCCTCCGGCGCCCGGCAATCTGAACAGTAAGCGCCTGTATCAATCCATAGAAATCCCGGGTACAGGAATCATTGCATCACCGCTCGGCGCTGTTTACAGTCACAGGTTCGATGGCAACTCTTCTTACCATGCCCTGATTACGAAGGTCGAAAAGCGCTTCTCTCAGGGCTTCACTCTCCTCGGCTCGTACACATTCTCAAAGGCACTGGGCGATACGTGCGGCGGCGCGGCGCAGGGTAACACCACTGGCTGCGGCTACCAGGACGTCCGCAACCTTCGCATCGAGAAGTCCGTGGACAATCAGGACGTACCGCACAGGTTCGTGGCCAGCGGTCTCTATGATCTTCCGTTTGGCAAGGGACGCCGGTTCGGAGGATCCGCGCATCCGCTGAT
>JADGHK010000384.1 GCA_019686145.1 Bryobacteraceae bacterium
TCGTTAAAGTCGAGCCTCAGCTTGCCGGCCCGGCCGCTCGTCGGAGGAGAGTACGGCGCCATTCGCAGGACGGCCTGCCTTGGTTTCAACGGCTCAGACACCGCTGCGCACCTCAACGCTGCGCGCATGCGCTTCGAGTCCTTCGGCCCGCGCCAAAGTCGTAATCGATGGAGTTAATGCCGTCAAGGCCCGTGGTGACAATTCCTGCACTGAGATCACTTTCACGAAGTCGGAAGCAGAGAGACCGCCGCGCGCACGCGCGGCTCCGGATGTCGGGAGGACGTGGTTGGGTCCCGACGCATAATCCCCCGCGGCCTCGGGACTGTAGGGCCCGACGAACACGCTGCCGGCGTTGCGAATGGCAGGCAAGAGACCGGCATCGGGAATGCTTAGGTGTTCAGGTGCGAAGCGGTTTGAAATCTCCACGGCTTCCTCAACGGAACGCACGAGGATGATCGCACTGTTCCTGTCGATCGCCTTTCGTGCCGTGGCAGCCGTCGGCAGTGACGCAAGCTGCCGCTCGATCTCCTTGGCGACCGCCTGGGCCAAGCGCTTCGATCGCGTCAACAGAACAGCCGAGGCGTCCGTGTCGTGCTCAGCCTGCGCCAGCATGTCGGCAGCAAGCCACGCGGGATTCGCATCGCCATCGGCAATGATCAGGATCTCGGTGGGTCCCGCAACAAAGTCGATGCCTACCTCGCCCGCCAGCAGCTTCTTGGCAGCGGCGACGTAGATGTTTCCCGGTCCGACGATGCGGTCCGCCTTCGGCACCGTTTTCGTGCCGTAGGCGAACGCCGCGATCGCATGCGCTCCGCCCATCTCGAAAACATCGGTTGCTTTCAGCAGCGACGCTGTTCCATAGATCTCGTCGACTGCCCGGGGCGTCGCGACGCAGATGCGCGGTACTCCGGCTACCTGCGCGGGAATCACCGTCATCATCACCGTCGACGGCAGCGGGTACCGTCCGGCGGGAATGTAGGCAGCAACGGTGTCGAGCGGGCGGACGATCTGGCTCAGCTTCAGCCCGGGCCGCGGCGTCACGCTGACTGGCTTCGGCAGCTGCGCCTTCGCGAACGCCCGAATGTTCTCCGACGCCTCCCGCACGGCTCGGCGGAAGGCCGGCGGGAGACGCTTTGCGGCAGCCTCTAACTCCGCAGCGGGAACAGCCACCGTCTTCCGTGCAAAGCCGTCAAACTTTCGCGCATACTCGAGTACCGCCGCATCGCCCCGCGTTCGCACGGCTTCCAGAATCGGCCGCACCACTTCTTCGGCTTCGCTAAACCGGGCCGCCCGGCGCTTCAGAATTCTACCGACATCCTTCGACTCGACAATCCGGATCATGATTTGCTCACAGCACGATCTTGTTCAGGGGATATTCAACGATCCCCTGGGCGCCGGCTTCCTTAAGCCGTGGAATGATTGCGCGGACGGTCACCTCATCGAGGATCGTATTCAGAGCCAACCAATCCTCGTCGGTGAGATGCGACACAGTCGGCTTCTTCAAGGCAGGCAGAACCTGAAGCACTGCTTCGAGATTCCGTTTCTCCACGTTGAGCATCAGGCCCACTTTCCCCAGGGCATTGATGGCCCCTTCAAGCAGCGTCCGTATGTCCTCCAGCTTCCGGCGCTTCCAATCGTTCTGCCAGGAATTGCAGTTGGCGATGAGCTGTGTGTTGGATTCGAGCACGGTCTCGATGATGCGGAGCTTGTTCGCGCGAAGGGAAGATCCCGTTTCCGTCACCTCGACAATCGCGTCCGCCAGCTCAGGCGGCTTCACTTCTGTGGCGCCCCAGCTAAACTCAACCTTCGCATTGACGCCTTTCGAAGCGAGATACCGCTTTGTTGCGCCGACAAGCTCGGTAGCAATAATCTTCCCTTCGAGATCCTCGACCCTCTGGAACGGCGAAGACTCGGGCACTGCGAGCACCCAGCGAACCTTGCCGAAGCTCTGCTTGGCGTAAATGAGATCCGCCACAGTGACCACTTGCGAGGCGTTTTCTTCAACCCAGTCCCTGCCCGTCAGGCCTGCATCGAGTATGCCGTCCTCCACGTACCGCGCCATTTCCTGGGCCCGGATCAGCATGCACTCAATCTCAGGATCGTCGATGGAGGGGAAATAAGAGCGGGAGCTGGTGGTGATATTAAAGCCGGCGCGGCGGAAGAGATCGATCGTCGCGTTTTCCAGACTTCCCTTCGGGATTCCGAGCTTCAGCTTCATGCTTTCCCTCCGTACACGTTGCCGGGATCGTAGCTTCGCTCATCGGTCGTTACCCACTGACCGTCCTTCAGCGTCCGAAAGAAGCAGCTTTGGTAACCCTCATGGCAAACACCCGGCCCAAGAGCTTCCACCTTCACCAGAACACAGTCCTCGTCACAGTCGGTGGAAATTTCACGTACGACGAGACGATGGCCGGAGCTTTCTCCCTTCATCCACAGCTTGTTTCGCGAGCGGCTGTAGAAGGTGGCGAATCCGGTCTCCACCGTCTTTCGAAAGGCCTCTTCATTCATGAAGCCGACCATGAGGACGCGGCCCGTCTGGCAGTCTTGAATCACCGCCGGCAGGAGGCCGTTCAGTTTACTGAAATCGAGGTTCATCTTGAACACCAATAAAAAAGCCCGCCAGAACTACGGCGGGCTCAACTTTTCTGATTTCACAAAATGTTCAGAAACGGACCCGCACAGGCATGACATGCCGGTGGTGATGGTGATGATGGGTCCGAAGTTGCATGAGAAACTAAAAGTATATCAATTGACGAGCGCCTGGTCCAGATCCCCCAGGATATCTTCCACGGCCTCGATCCCGACGGACAGACGCACGAGGTTGTCACCGATGCCAAGCCGGTGCCTTTGCTTTGGAGACAAGTCTCGGTGAGATGCAATCGCCGGATAGAGGACCATGGTGTGAACGTCTCCCAGGGATGTGGCACGAACAACCAGCTTTAGCCGGTCGATAAAGCGAAACACGGCATCGCGGTCGCCGTCCTTCAGCTCGAAGCTGACCATCGCGCCAAACAGTCCCTCCGGAAAGAGCGCCCGGATCGTTGCGGCGTCCGGGTGCGAGGAGTCGCCGGTGAAGTAGACACGAGAAACTTTGGGATGTCCTCCGAGGAACTGCGCCACCTTGCATGCGTTGGCGCATTGCCGTTCCATGCGAAGCGGGAAGGTCTTGATGCCGCGCATGGTCAGATAACTTTCAAAGGGTCCAAGCACCGGTCCATAGGTACGCGAGAGCGAGCGAACGACAGGAGCATGCTCCTCGTCCGCGACGACGATTCCCCCCAGTACGTCGCCGTGGCCAGCCAGATACTTCGTCGCACTGTGAACGCATATGTGTGCACCGAGTTCGAGCGGCCGCACCAGCAGCGGCGTCGCGAACGTGTTGTCAACGATAAGGGCGGCTCCCGCCTTACGCGCAAGTGACGCAACCTGAGGAATAGAACCGACACGAAGCAGCGGATTCGAAATGGTTTCCATTAAGATGCAGCCCGGCTTGAATTCCTCCACTGCCTTCTCGACCGCCTCGAGGTTACAGATGTCGACGTAGCGCGTATCCACGCCGAACGGCTCCAGAACCTTGTTCAAAAGGCTGACACTGGCTCCGTAAAGGGCGTCGGCGGCCAGCACCGCTTTCCGCCGGTCCATGAGCGCGGCAGTGAGGGCGATTTGCAGAGCGGACATGCCGGAGGCGCAGGCAAGAGCCCCGTGACCATTCTCCAGCTCCTTCATTAGCGTCTCGAGCGCGGTGTTGGTGGGATTGTCGTAGCGCGAGTAGCAGAAGCCAGGCTCCTCCATCCCCATCAC
>JADGHK010000385.1 GCA_019686145.1 Bryobacteraceae bacterium
CTATCGAACAGAGAGACTCGCACGCTCAGGGTGCCAAAATCCACGCCTGCTACAACGGTACTCATGGTGCCCCAATCAAGATAACTGTTGCTGTTCGCCGGGTGCAAACGTCCACGGACCCGGTTCTGGGTGTCCTGCGGCTGCGCGGGAACGCTACCATTGTTTTGGAATGCTTCGAATGTTGTGTGTATCCGTCTCGCGCTCCACGGCCGCCTTCGCACTGCTGATGCTCGCCCCAGCCGTCTGGGCGCAAGCGGGACCCAGGATCCTGTTGCCGAGGCCCGAAAGGCTCCTGCTTTGGAGTCCGCAGGAAAGACCTGTCGGCTTTCGCAACATGGAAAAGATCAATCCTGTCCATGAAGTGAAGCGCGGAACGTCCGTGTTTCCACTCCCCTACGCGTCGAAAGAGCTGGACGTCTCGTATCGCTTCGAGGGTCAGGTGATGGACACAACGACATTCATGGAGCAGAACAACGTGGCCGGTCTTCTGGTTCTCAAGGACGGCCGCATCCTCACGGAGCGCTACGCCCTGGGCTTTGACGACAAGAGCCGCTGGAATTCATTCTCCGTTGCCAAATCCATCACTTCGACGCTGCTAGGGGCGGCCATTAAAGACGGATACATCCGAAGCCTGGACGATCCCGTCACGCGCTACCTGCCGACGCTGAAGAAGAGCGCATATGACGGCGTGACGATTCGCCAGATCCTCAATATGACGTCCGGCGTGAAGTGGAACGAAGATTACTCAGATCCCGAGTCGGATGTTGCGAAGTGCCACCGGGCGACGGACCGGTCGCGGGGCAGTCCGCTCGTGACCTATCTTGCCCGGCTTCCGCGTGAAGCAGAGCCCGGTACCAAGTTTGTGTACAAGACGGCGGAAACCGATCTAGTCGGGGAGATCGTCATTGCAGCGACACGAAAGCCTCTGGCCGAGTATCTGTCGGAAAAGATTTGGGCGAAGTTCGGTATGGAGCAGAACGCGTACTGGAGCATCCGGGATGACAAGGAGCTCGGCGGCTGCTGCCTCGCCGTGAGCCTGAGAGACTACGCGAGGTTTGCATTATTCTTCATGAATGGCGGCGTCGCCGGAGGAGATCACGTGCTGCCTTCCGGCTGGATCCAGCAGGCGCTTACGGCGACGGAGGCGTCTCGCGCGGCGCTCAGGTCGCGGGGCAGGGATGGCGGGTACGGATTTCAGTGGTGGGTCGGCTCCGATGGACCGGGAACTTACTCGGCACGCGGAATCTTTGGGCAAAGCATCTACATCGATCCCTCCGAGCGCCTCATCGTTGTCATCGTGAGCGCGTGGTCTACACCTCTCGACACGGACCGTCGGAACGCAGCCCGGGCTTACTATAAAGCCGTAACGGAGGCTGCCCGGTCGGCCGCCGCGTCCGTCAGCCGTTGACTCCCGCCCCCCGAAGAAGCGGCGCCTTTTCCCAGACGCGAAGCTGCGAGAATAGAAGGAATCATGAGCTCTATTCCCGGCAGTCTGATCAAGGGGCAGGAGCCATCCTCTTCTCCCTCGGCTCTGGAAAAGCGCGTGGACGAGCTCAACGCGCAAGCCCGGGAGATGTGGGAGAGCGAAGACTGGCAGGGAATTCTGAAGGTTGCCGGAGAGGCCCTCAAACTAAGCCGCCAGTGCGGGTACCACAAGGGCGCGTCGGCCGCGTGCCGGAATGCCGCGTTTGCGCAGTACATGCTGTCGGACTACGCGGCGGCGTTGCAGGAGGCGTTCGAGGGGCTTCGTCTCGCCCAGGAGGCGCAGGACGAACACGGCGAGGGTGAGGCCCTCACCATCCTCGCCCTCATTCATTGGAGTCTCGGCAACTATGACGAAGCGCTGCGTCAGGGACTGCAGGCGATTGAGCATTTCGAACGGCCGACGACGTGCCAATACGGATTGGCCTGGTGCTATACGGTGCTGGGCGGAATCTATCACAGCATCGGCGACTATAACCAGGCGCTCGGCTATCACAAGCGGTCGAACGAGCTTTTCGCAGAGATGCATCACATCATGGGCCAGGCGCGCTCCCTCTCCGGCCTCGGCGTGGTCTATCACGCTCTAGGGAACCTGGAAGATGCGTTGCGGGTGCACCGCGAAAGCCTGGCGCTCTTTCAAAGCATCAACAATCGCGTAGGGGAGGCCCGGGCACTTAGCGATATTGGCGCGGTGTATCAGGACCGCGGGGAAGACGAACTGGCGATGGAACTGCACCAGCGCAGCCTCGCCATTCGCAGGGAACTGCGCAACCGCCCGGCGGAAGCGACCAGTCTCCTGTTTCTCGGCCGGCTTTTCCTTAAGCGCAGCGAGCTGGATCAGGCGCTCGAGACGCTGCTTGAAGCACTGCACATCGCCGAGGACCTGGGGACAAAGCCCAAAGAGTTCCAGGCGCACTTATACCTTTCCGAGGCCTACGAAGCATCGGGCAACCTCTGCAAGGCGCTCCACCACCGCAAGGAGGCGCAGAGGGTTCGCGAGCAGGTGTTCAGCGAAGAAACCAGCACCCGCATGCGAAATCTTCAAATCCGGTTCGAGCTTGAGCGCGCACAGAGGGATGCGGAGATTCACCGCCTGCGCAATGTCGAGCTGAAGGAAAAGAATGAGAAGCTTGCTGCTCTGCTGAAAGAGCTGCAGGCTGCGCAGTCGGAACTGGTCCAGAGCGAGCAAATGGCTTCCCTTGGCAAGCTGGTGGCCGTTTTGGTCCATGAAGTCAATTCACCGCTCGGCGCGATCCGCAGTTTGACCGACCTGGTGGTACGCAGTGTTGAGAAGATTGAGGCGAACATCCGCACTGCAGAGTCGCTTGAGGCGCTACGGCAGAGGCGGAGTCTCTGGAATGCGCTCAACACGCTCAAAGAGAGCCATCGTTCCGGATCAGATGCTGTTAAGCGCATCGATAAGCTGGTGCAGAGTCTGAAGTCTTTTGCCGGGCTCGATCAGGCCGGATACCAGCAGGTGAACCTGAACGAAACTCTTGAAAATACGCTGACGCTGATCGCCCCCGAGCTTCGCGGGCGAATCCGGCTGGTCTCCGCGTTCGGCGACTTGCCGGAAATTTACTGCTATGCCCCCGAACTCAACCAGGTCTTCATGCATTTGCTGCGGAACGCGGCTGAGGCCATCGACGGAACCGGCGAGATCCGCGTGACAACTTCGGCCGACGATGACTGGATTCGAATCGAGTTTGCGGACACCGGACGGGGTATTTCTGCCGAAGAGCTGCAGGAACTCTTTAATCCGCGTTTCAACAGCAGAGGATCGCGCGTCCGGGCGAGTGTGAGTCTGTTCACCTCGCTTCACATCGTACAGAAGCACCGGGGCGACATCGCGGTGAAGAGCGAGCCGGGCAAAGGTTCCATCTTTACGGTGATCCTGCCCCGGAATCTGGAGCATCAGCTCGGAGAGCCGTAGACCTTGGCGAGGACGGCGCAGGCGTCCCCATACCATCTGGCCGCGCGATCCAGGTGATCTCCGGCGGATCGCAGCCTCCAGGGATTGCTCGCACTTTCCTTGATACCGCCGGAGTTGTAGCAGGCGGCCACCAGTATGGGATCGCCGTTGGTCTGGTCCCAGACGTCCCTGATGATCGCTGCCCCCAGCTCGATACTGATCGCGGGATCATACATGGGGTGCGTGGCAGGAGGTTCCGGCCGCCGCTCGTACGGAGGAGCCACTGCAAAGGGGTCGAGCGGCAGTCCTTTCATGCGAATGATGGCCCGGGCTGTGCTGGCGAGCGTCTGCATGGGACCGGCGCTGTAATCACCGTAACGCGGC